>CAXGUU010000023.1:0-19744 GCA_964012875.1 uncultured bacterium | reverse complement strand
CCACTTTTCAAGACGATCGGCCAATCGAGGATCTCGGCTCGGTTTTCGAACACCTGATCGAAAAACTCTGGGGTCAGCTCGATCCACAAGGGCGCCAACCTCAGACCATCTTCATTAAACTCAAAACCCATGACTTTCGGAACTTCACGCGCAGCCATACGCCAGCTATGCCTCCGAACGCGATTGAAGATCTGCGCGCGGCGATAGAAACTCTGCTTCGCCACCTCGATCTGCCCGGGGAGAACCGCTACCGGCTAGCCGGTGTCGGTTTGTCGAACTTCAGAGACAGGAGCAACGAACCCGAGCAGCCGGAACTTTTCTAGAACCGGCCATGGGTATGATTGAACCGCACATTACTCCGCCTGGTAACAACCATCATGCCTAGCACTGCCCAAAAACCAGCACTCGTCGAAGCCACACGTCACTTTGTCCGGACCAAAATCACGCCGCATGTCAGAGACTGGGAGAGTCAGGACAAGGGCGTGCCGGCAGAGCTACTCGATGAAATCGGGAAACTTGGTTACTACGGCCTGCTGGTCCCCGAAGCGTTCGGCGGCAGCGATCTCGACATGGCGACCTATGCCCGGGTGATCGAAGAGCTGGCCGCGGGTGACTGCGGTTTGTGCAACCTGATCGCGGTCAACAATTCACCGGTAGCCGCGGCCATTCGCGACCATGGCTCACCTGAACAGAAACAACAATACCTGGCTGGACTTGCGGCAGGTACGCTCAGAAGCTGCTTCATGCTGACCGAAGCAGAAGCTGGATCTGACGCAGCGACACTCAGAACCCGTGCGGCGCGAGACGGTGAACACTATGTGCTTTCGGGCAGCAAACGTTTTGTTACTGCCGGCGACAGCGCCAGCTTCGCCATGGTGGTCGCTGTCACCGATCCCGAACAGGGCAAGAATGGCATGAGCTGCTTTCTCGTACCGCGGGATAGTTATCAGGTAGCACGGCTGGAAGACAAGCTCGGCCACCGAAACTGCGATACCGCGGAGGTCGTGTTTGACGACGTTCGGATTGATGGCAGTTGCCGTCTGGGCGTTGAGGGCGACGGCTACCGAATTGCGCTGGCTTATCTCAATAATGGGCGCATCGGCGTCGCCGCGCAGGCTGTCGGCGTTGCTCGCGCCGCGCTGGAAGCAGCGGTTCAGTACGCCGGCGAACGCAAAACCTTTGGCGACGCCATTATCAACCACCAGGCCATCGGCTTCAGACTGGCCGACATGGCGACCCGGGTCACTGCTGCTCGACAGTTAACCGTCCATGCAGCCGACCGCGCCGACGACGGCAAGGACGCCATCGCCGCGGCTTCCATGGCCAAGATTTTTGCATCGGAAGCGGCTGAAGCAGTAACCTCTGCGGCATTACAAATCCACGGCGGCTATGGTTATCTGAAAGATTTCCCGGTAGAGAAATATGCCCGGGACGCGCGCGTTCTGAGCATTTATGAAGGGACGAACGATGTCCAGCGGATGGTAATCACACGGCAGCTCGTTCAGGGCTGGCGGCCCGAGGCCTGACTTAAGCCAGACGGCCTCGCGTTATTGCGCATCATCTTCACGGGGTGGCCCCGCATTCGGGCAAGTGTTCTGCTCACACAGCGCATCGATATCTTCGTACTTGGCCCTACATCCGATTTCGAATGGCGCGATCGTATCTGGCGACAATTCGTCAATGCGATCGGCGTACTTGTTCAACATTTCGTCCAGCTGCTCGGAAGTCATCGGATTGTCAAACAGGCTATACCAGAACCGAGCAGCCAGCATGCCGAACGCAAAACTCCGATTCTCCCATTGCCACGCCTCGCTGACGGGTAACTGGCTGGCCTTGATAGCCGTCAAGGCCGAACAGGTCATTGCCCCGTCCAGGGCCTGTTTGAGCATGTTGGGATCGGCCTCAGTCGGCGCAGTTTCCTGCGCCGTCGCGTAGCCCACGACGACCAAAAGAGCCAACAATACGAATGATTTCATACCAAAATGTTCAAGAGTAGGCGAGCCATTGTACAGAAGCGCCCGCCAATTAATGTGCACGTCCTCAGGCGTTGCACGTGCGATTTACCGAAGCTCTGATGGACGATGCACAAAAAGATGCCGGGCGCGCCATCTATATTTTCAATTTTGATAGAACACGCGACGCTGGTCTGAAACAGTCTCGTGCTTCAGCGTTGCGGACAGGTCGATGCGATCGGAAATTCGTGTTGTAAAATTGCGCCACTACAAGAGGTTTTCATAGTGAGCATTGAATTCATTGATTTTGCCGGTACCTGGACCTTGGCCGAAAGTTATTCCGAGCAAAACGGTGCGCGGCGCAGCCTGCCACTGGGAGAGCGGGTTGTCGGCCGCATCAACTACGACGCAGTCGGCAACATGGCGGCCCAACTGATGGGCAATGGCCGTCAAGCGTTTTCATCAAGAAACCCGAGCGAAGTTGCGGATGATGAATACCGCGCGGCTTTTCAGAGCTACACGAGCTACTTCGGACGCTACACGATTGACGCCGATGCAGGCACCGTTACGCACCATGTCGAAGGTGCCAGCGCGCCCGGCTGGCCAGGTCATGATCAGCTTCGCTATTTCGAACTCGAAGGTGAGACTCTGACTTTACGCACCCCCCCCATGCGCGGCAACGACGGCCAGAAGTCCGTGCATACGCTGGTTTGGCACCGCGTACCCGGGACGCGATTGGAATAAGCTCAATGGCGCTCGGTTTGGGGGCAACTTGCGAGCGCTACAGCAACGCCCGCAAGCCAGCATAGCCCACGCCGACTTCAGCCAGCGGCCGCTTTCAATAATTCGCCGGCGATGATGATTTGGCGCACCTGGTTGCTGCCCGCCGCAATTTCCATCACCTTGCCGCTGCGATAAAGACGGTTGACTTCGGTCTCGCGCATGAAACCCATGCCGCCATGAATTTGCACTGCCTGGTCGAGCACCCGCATTGCCGCCCGTCCCGACTGCAACAGGGCTGCAGCGCTGCGTTTATGCACGTCGCCGCGGCCGCCTTCACCTTCAGGTAAATCAGCGATTTCCCTGCCCAGCTGATAGGTGAGAGCACGTGTGGATTCCAAATCCGTATACATGTCGGCCAGCATCGCTTGGATCATCTGGAAACTCCCGATCGGCTGCCCGAACTGTTTGCGCTGCGTTGCGTAATCAAGGGCAAGATCAAACGCCCGCTGAGCCATGCCCAATGAGAAAAAGGCGCCGATCACGCGCTCGATATCGAGCCCGCTCATCATCACCACGTTGCCCTTGTTTTCTGTGCCGACCAGGTTGCCCGCGGGCACGCGGCACTCGTCGAACACCAGTTCACCAGTCGGGCTACCGCGCCACCCCATCTTGTCGAGCTTTTGCGCGACTGAAAATCCGGCGTAAGCACTTTCGACGATAAAGGCTGAGATGCCGTGCTGCTTCTTCTCCAGATCGGTCTTGGCGTAAACCAGCAGCACATCCGCAACAGGGCCGTTAGTGATAAACAATTTTCGTCCGTTCAGCACGTAGTCATCGCCGTCGCGCCGGGCCGTGGTCGCCATGCTTCCGAGCGCATCGGAGCCAGCCCCGGGTTCGGTCATACCGAGTGCGCCGATATAGCTGCCATCGCAGAATCCCGGCAGGTAGGTACGCTTCTGCTCTTCATTGCAGTTGCGCACCAGGTTGTGCACGCACAGGTTATCGCTGGCGAGCATGCCGGCGGAAAGGCTGTGATTCCAGTAGGACACCGCCTCACAGATAAAACACTGGGCCAGCGAATCCAGGCCTGCACCGCCATACTCTTCAGGTACCGTCGTACCGAGCAAACCCTGCTCGGCCAGCTTGCGGAATTCGGTCTCGGGAAACCAGTCCTCGTTGTCCATCTTTTCGTTGAGTTGGTAAAGCTCATCGCGCGCATAGCGATAGGCGAGGTCATAAACAGCTTGGTAGTCACTGTCGAAACCGAAGCTTTGTAAATCAGGAATACTCATTGGCTCATGCACTAAGGGGTAAAGTAATTGATGCCGTCGCGATGTGACACAGTGACCGGACGCCCGAACGGCTCGGCCTCGAACAACAATGCTGATGCCGCTGCGTCATCCGGATCAGCCACCGCAAGACAACGATCATCGGGCGAACAGAGGCGCGCGACGATATAACCACCTGCTGGTTCTCCACGCGAATACACGGCCGCATAAGATTCAATTGTCGCCTCGCCACTGCCTTTTTCGATGACATTAATGCCAGTTGCTTGCTTTGCTTCGCGCTTTTCGTTCGCGCTCGAGCGCGGCTGCCACGCCCCTTTCAACTCGCAACCGTACAGGCCAATCGAGTGCTTGGATAGGTAGCCGCCATTAGCTGCGATCAGGGCGTGACCTTCGCTGCGCGGTCGTAGTTGTTGCACGGCTTCGGCGATGGCGTGCAGGCTGTAGTTGTTCCCCGGGCCGCCAAAGAACGGCAGCCCGCCGGTTAGCGTCAATGGCCTTGAGCCGTCCAGCGGCAGACCGAGGTGCTCACAGGCACTGCTGACAGCAATCGGGAAACAGCTGTAGAGATCAATCAGATTCACGTCGCCTATCCCGACCTCGGCATCTTCTAACACGCGTTTGAGCGCGAGCCCCTGCGCCGGGGATGTCGATAAATCAGGGCGTTCGCTCACGAACCGTTCGTCAACATCGGCATAAGCGTTGAGGTATGTCCAATGATGGTGCGGGATCTCCAGCGCCTCGGCGACACCGACGGAAGTCATGACAACCGCGGCCGCCTGATTGACGGCGTCCTGGGCCACCATCCACTTGGCGTAGGGCTCACATAACGGAAAATTCTGATCAGACGGCGTCGCCAATTCGACGGCGGAACGCGGGGTGGGAAACTGCGCGTAGGGATTATTTGCAGCGACCGCGGAAAAGTGCTCGAAGAGCGTGCCAATGCCGGCGCGACAGGCGGCGAGATCCTGTTGGTAGCGGTGCCGCCTCGCTTGTTCGAACAGTGCATAGACCTGAATTGGGAACGTAATACCGTGGCTGCTTTCGTAGCTGTTGGTCATTGGGTCTTCGGGCCACAGATCCTCGAAATCGCCTTCGACTTCCTCGTTCCAGTCAAATTCAAGGCCGAGGCGCCGGCCGTTTTTGATCGTCGCCAGAGCCTCTGCACCGGTCAGGACGACGGCGCGATACTCCCCCTGGTAGATAGCTTCAGCCATTTGATTGACCAGGCGCTGAGGCGTTTCGCCGCCGACCTCCGCGTAGATATGGCGCCGAGGCGCAATATCGAGGCGGCGCGCAACAGAGCGCGGCATGTTGTTGGTATTGCCGTAAGGATTGGGCCACATCACGGTGTCTTTGACCGAATGTTCGAACAACCTTGCAACCGCGAGCACGTCGACCAGCGCCTTCAGATCGCCGGCTGCACCAGCGTCTTCGATTGCGTCGGCGGCCACGTGCGCGGCCATATCGGCCGGCGACAGGCTCTTACCCGGTTGAGGCGATGCACGATCGACATATTGCGCGCTACCAACGAGGATGGGCGTGTTTTGATTCATACTCACAGAGTCGCAAAGTATCTGAATGTCGTCTCAGTGTACCTTGCTTTTTCGCACTGTCAGTGACGTCTGAATGATTCGACGCACAAGCATCAAAACGCGCAGCGAATACCTCTCTCATCGGTATGAATCAGCCAGACCTTCGTCCGTCTAAACGTTTCTATCTCACAAGTCTAGTGTCAATTGCGGCACTTACCGGACTGAGCGTTGTCCTTGCAGGGTTTTCCCTCCAGGGCGCGCGCTTCGCGGGCTTTGCAGCGGACGACGCCATATACCTGCTAATGGCAGAGTATTTTTCGCAGCCGGGCACGTATGACGCGGTGCTGATCTATACCCAGGCATACTCGCACTTACCGCCACTGTACCCGTTGCTGATCGCCAGCCTGACAGGCGCAGCCGACTTGGTACCGCAGGCTTTTATCGTTCAAACGGGGTTTTTGATCCTGGCGGCCTCGGTCTGGTCGATCCTCATCGGGCGCGAAACAGGCCAGCGATATGCCGTCGTACCGTTACTTTTTGCCCTCGTTTTACTACCCGGCACGCTATTGCTGACAACAGCGATTTGGAGCGAGTTTCTATACGTGTTGTTAGTTGGTATGGCCATGCTCAGCCTGCAACTGACAGCACAACGCCGCATTTACATCTACGCGGCTGGAATGCTCATCGGGTTCTCAGCGGTCACGCGGGGCTTCGGCCTCGTCGCCATCATTGCATTGGCCCTGCATTTCGCTCTCAGGCGGCAACGGGGAGGTTTCATAGTTGTCTGTATTGCGATTGCACCGTACGCGGCAAGTCAGTTGGTCGGGCTGGGTGGCGGCAGCTATTGGGAATTTTTCCGTGAGCGGATTTTCGACATGAACACGCTTGCGCAAACTATCGAAGCAAATGTTGCCAGTCTCGCCAACGGCTGGATAGCAAGCTTTTCGCCGTTCCATCTCGCCCCGGGCCTGCTTCTGAATACGCTTATTTTGCCGCTCTCGATCATCGGCTTTTACGAACGCCTGCGGCGCTTCGAGTTCGATGCGATCTATACAGTGGGTTACTTCAGTCTGTTACTGATCTGGCCCTTCCCGGACGTCACTTGGCGTTTAGTCTACCCGGCAATACCCATCGCGATTTTCCATGCATTTGTTGGCGTTACCGTCATTCGCCGGCATTTGCGAGGAAACCTGATGCGCTACGCGCCGGCAGCAGTTCTCGGAGCACTAATCGCAACGAATGTCGTCGGGTTGATCGGGCTCAGCGTCCGCTACACCGACCAGGCGCTGCCCGCAGCACTGGACAACTGGCGCGCCAGCAGATCGTGGCTCACGGCCTCCAGTGTCGAGAAAGGCATCGACGATATCGCGGTCAGACAGGCCACGTTGGAACTGCTGACCATGGCCGAATCCACGCTTCCGCCGAAAGCCTGCATCTACGCCAACTACCCACAGCCCGTCATGTTGTATGCCCGACGCGCCAGCTGGCCCGCGCCCACCGGCGCTGACCGCCCGACGCGCCCCGCCTGCGAATTTCACCTAGTGGTCAGCGACAAGCGCGCACCCGGCGATATCGGGTCGCTCTGGTCAGACTACGATATTGTTCTGCAAAGCAAGGCCGGTGACGGCATTGGCGCCGTGCTGGTGCGCTACAGCCAGTAATAGGTCGACCCACAGAGCGTGCACGGATGCACATCAATTTCAGATCGGATAGGCTCAACCGCGCTTTATTGGGGAGAGCACACCATGCGGCCTGCACCATTTTCTTTTGCCCGCCCGAGGCGTCTCGACGACGCGCTCGTTGCGCTTGCCGAGGGTGCCGCCCCACTCGCAGGTGGGCAGAGTTTGCTGCAGGCCATGCGTTTGCGACAAGACGAACCGGCGGCTGTCGTTGATATCACCCGGATCGCGGAGCTTGACCGAAACGTTACCGTCGGCCGGGATTCGATCAGAATCGGCGCGCTGGTGACGCATCGTGATGTGGCCGAACACCGCGAGGTCCGGGAGAGAGCACCATGGTTGAGCGAGGCGGCTGAAACGCTCGGCGATGTCCAGGTTCGCAACCGGGGGACCACGCTCGGCAACCTGTGTTGGGCTGATCCGCGCGCCAACATGGCCGTGGCCTTGGCCGCCAGCAATGCCCGGGTGTTGGCGGCGCACCCGGACCGCGGCACTTTTGAGATTGCCGTTGACGACTTTTTCTCCGGGTTCAGGCAGAACACGCTGGAAGGCGCACTGGCCACCTCAATTGAAATACCGGTCGCTGCCGATGACCGCGGCACATATATCGAATTTTCACGTCAGCAACAGGATCTCGCGCTGGTTAATGTCTGCGCCGTGGCGTCGAGTAGCGGACTGCGAATCGCAGCGGGTGGTATCCATGCCAAGCCTGTCCGATTGACCGCGATTGAAAAAGACCCGACTGACCAAACATCGTTTGATAGCGCATTTGGCGCGGAAGGGCTTACACCGGTGGTTGATCATTACGGCAGCGCAGACTACAAGCTCGAGCTCGCCCGAACCCTGGTGCAACGGGCACTGCAGAAGATCGGGGTAAGCAACAGTGACTGAACCGGACATCACCGTCGCGCTTTCCGTCAATGGTGACCACAAACGTGCGCAAGTACCCACGCGCACACTGCTGGTCGATTTCCTGCGCGATCATTGCCATCAATCGGACGTTCGCATTGGCTGCGAAGAAGGGGCCTGTGGTGCTTGTACCGTTGAACTTGACGGCGACACGGTGAAATCCTGCCTCGTGCTCGCTGCCAGTGCCGATGGCGCGGCGGTGACAACCGTCGCCGGACTCGCGCAAGACAAACAGCTCTCGCCACTACAGGAGGCCTTCATCGGATCGCACGCCCTGCAATGCGGTTACTGCACGGCAGGCATGCTCATGAGCGCCCGGGCATTTCTGGATAAGCAGGGCGGCAGCGATTTCAGCGACGACGATGTACGCCAGGCACTGACGGGCAACCTGTGTCGCTGTACCGGCTACAACAACATCATTCACGCGGTGAAAGTGGCTGCAGGTAAAGCGGAGCCGCTGGCGGCGCTCGAAGCAAAAGCGAACCCTGACCAGAACTGGATCGGGCGGCCACTGGCCCGGCGCGAAGATCGGCGGCTGGTCGCCGGCCGCGGGCGCTACACCGACACTGTCGGCGATAGTCGCGACTTACACGCCGTCGCCGCGCGCTCAAACCATGCACATGCTCGCATCATGTCGATCGATACCGATCGCGCAAAGGCAATGCCGGGCGTGAAACTGGTCATCACCGGAGAAGAAGCAAAGGCGCATTGGACACCCCTATCACCCGCCGTCGACCTGCTCGATCTCAAACTGCCGAAACGTTTTCCACTGGCAACTGACAAAGTCATTTTCTACGGCGAACCGGTAGCACTTGTCGTCGCCGAGTCGGCGGCGCAAGCCGAGGATGCAGCGCGCGCGATCATTGTCGAATACGGTGAGTTACCAGCCAACGTCGATGCCGCGCGGGCGGTCGATGCCACCGGCGATGCGCTGCTCTATCCCGACTGGGACACCAATATCCAGGTTGACTACGCCTTCGAACACGGTGACGTCGACGACGCCTTTGAATCGGCGGATCTCGTTGTCGATGAATTTATCGGCTCACATCGCTTTGGCGCCATGCCGATGGAAACCCGCGTGGTTCGCGCCGAGTTTGATGCCGGCGACGAACGTTTAACCGTGCACGCTTCAACGCAGGTACCGCATCAGGCCAGGCTCTACCTCGCACGGGTCTTTGGCATCCCTGAAACACGCATACAGGTCATTGCCAATGATGTCGGCGGCGGCTTCGGTTCAAAGCTGACTATCGATTGCGAATACCTACCTGCCCTTGGCGCGATTCTGACCGGGCGCCCCGTGCGTTTTTTTGAATCACGCTCGGAGTGGCTCCACGCGGGCTTTGGTGCACGCGACTACCACACCCGCTCGCGTGCGGCATTCAAACGCGACGGCACCCTGATCGCAATGGACACCGAAATCCTTGCCGATATGGGCTGCGATGGCGCCGAACGCGCCAGCGGCATCGGCATGCCATTAAATGGCGGTAACTACGCGCCCGGTCCCTATCGTTGCGAGATTTACCGCACGCACGTGCGGTGCGTCGTCACGAACAAGGCGCCGTACAACGCCTACCGTGGCTACGGCAAAGATCTCGCCAACATGCTTATCGAACGCCTGTTTGACCAGGCCGCCGACCAGCTGGAAATTGACCCGATCAAAATTCGCCAGCAGAACCTGTTGTTCAGCTACCCGCATCAGATTATCACCGGTCCCATTATTGAAAATGGATCGCTTAGTGAATCGCTGGAACGCCTGGCCGAAATCATGGACGTGCCGGCCTTGCGTGATCGACAGGCCAAGGCACTGGAGCAGGGTCGTTACCTCGGCATCAGCCTGATCCCCTACCTGGAACCTGCCGGGGCGACCTTTCCGGGGTCGGCGTTTCAAAATTACGAGTCAGTCAATCTGCGTCTTTCGGCCGATGGCAGTGTGCATGTGATGACCGGTATCCAAAGCATCGGGCAAGGCATTGAAACTGCCTATGCCCAGGTTGCTGCCGATTTGCTGGGCTGCGCCTTTGCCGATGTCAGTATCTCGTGGGGCGACACGACCGCGACACCGTGGGGGTCGGGAACCTTTTCCAGCCGCGGCGCCATGTTCGCCGTCGGCGCGATGATTGATGCTGCGGAAAAACTCAATGACCGCATCAGGATCGGCGCCGCGGTCTTGCTTGGCTGTGCTGCCGAAGATATCCGCGCCAAAGATGGCGTCATTTCAAACTCGAAAAACGACCAGTCCTGTACGTTCGCCGAGTTAGCCTACGCGGTATACGTCCAACCCGGCGCCGAAATCCTCCTCGATGAAGCCGATGCCCCCTTACTCGAAGCGCACGGGACGTATCGCCATCCCCAGGTAAACTGGAAGCCGGACGAGATGGGACGCGCCCAGTTCTACCCGGCACACGCCAACGGCGCGGAGGGGGCGCTGGTGGAGGTCGATCCGGAAACCGGACGGGTCGCGGTTATCAAGATCTGGATGGTCGCTGACCACGGCGTCGTCCTGAACCCGTTGTTGATGAAAGGGCAGATCAACGGCGGTGTAGTACAGCATGTGGGCGGCACCATTTATGAAAACCTGGCCTACGACGAACGCGGTATCCCGCAACAAAGCACGCTCAAGGACTACGGCATGCCAACCATCTGGGCGGCGCCCGAAATCGAGATCGAACACCTTGAAACGAAATCGCCCAGTACCCGCATAGGCGCCAAGGGCGGCGGGGAAGATGGCTGCATCGCGACCAGCACCGCACTAATGGGAGCGGTTGAAGATGCGCTGCGACCCCTGGGGGTGAAAGTGATGTCTAGTCCACTGTCGCCCGCCAACATTCGTGCGATGGTGAAGGACGCAGCGAAGCAGGCCGGATAGCAGAAAAGGACTAGAAGCCATGGAACTGCCGAGCAAGATCATCGATATCAGCCAGCCGCTGGATAATGAAACGCAGGTCGACCCCGATTTCATGCGGCCATCTATCCGTTACATCTCGGGCAAGGAGAACGCCAGATTGATGTGCGAGTTATTTCCGGGCCTCACTGAGGATCAGCTGCCTGGCGGCGAGGGCTGGGCAATCGAGGAAGTCAAACTCATGACGCATAACGGCACGCACATGGACGCGCCGTATCACTACAACTCGAAAGACGCTGCCGGTAATCCGATGCCGACCATTGATCAGATGCCGCTCGACTGGTACTTCCGACCCGGCGTTAAGCTCGACTTCCGTCATTTCGATGATGGTTACGTGGCGACAGCCGCTGACGTTAAGGCTGAGTTTGATCGTATCGGCTACACACTGAATCCCATGGACATTGTTCTGGTCAACACGCGTGCCGGCGAACGGTACGGCCATGACGACTATATTCATTCGGGCTGTGGCGTCGGGCGCGAAGCAACTCGCTGGCTGACCGAACAAGGGGTACGAGTAACAGGTATCGACGGCTGGAGCTGGGATGCGCCGTTTTCGAAGACACTCGAACGATGGCTGGAAACAAAAGACCCCAGCATCATCTGGGAAGGCCACTACGCCGGCATCGATGTGCCCTATTGCCACATGGAGAAACTCAGGCACCTGGAAGACCTGCCGTCATTCGGATTTACGGTTGCCTGCTTCCCATGCAAGATCAAGGCGGCCTCCGGCGGCTGGACCCGGGCAGTCGCCATGATCGACTGATACCAAATTCGAGCCCCCGAACTCAGCAGATTGGAAACGCCGCGCTGCGGCCTAAGAGATGCAGTTGAAGTTCGCAGGCAAGACGCGCGACCGACGGCGAGCGCAGTTTACATTCATGTAGATGCACAACGCCGCATGCGGGCTTCAGATGCATTCCGAATCGAAGATTAAGGAGGCAGAGCCCTTTTCCGTCTGATGGGCCGTCTCGCGGCGCAAAGGTTTAAGCGGAAGTCCGCCCTGCCCCCTTAGACCACAGTGAAGCAGAATGGATGTGTGTGATCAATCTTGACTATTGGCGAAACGTGGACTCATAGTTTCGACACCGCGTGACGAATGCGCAAAGTCTCGGTGCGCGTTACCTAAAAAGGTTGTTTTAAATGGGCAGAACACTAGTCGATATATCAATGCATCTTGAAAACGATGTTGTCAGTGACCCGCCGGGATACGGCCCCCGGATCGACTACGTGACGCACACGGATTCCGCTCAGGACGTCGTCGGTTTTTTCCCGGGCCTTAACGAGAACGACTTGCCCGACGGTGAAGGCTGGGCCATTGAGTGGATCCGGCTGATGACCCATAACGGCACGCACCTTGATGCGCCCTACCATTTTCACTCGACGATGAATAAGGGCGAGCGGGCGATCACAATCGACGAAGTACCGCTCGAATGGTGTCTGCAACCGGGCATCAAACTCGATTTCCGGCATTTCGAAGATGGCTACGTCGTGACAGCCAGCGATGTTGAAGCTGAACTCGAGCGCATCGACCATGAATTGAGCCCGTTGGAGATCGTCGTCGTTAATACCCGTGCCGGCAAACGCTATGGCAAGGACGACTATGTCTCTTCCGGTTGCGGCATGGGTCGCGAGGCGACTTTATACCTGCTTGAGCGCGGCGTGCGACTTACCGGTACCGATGGCTGGAGCTGGGACGCCCCGTTCGTGCACACCAAGGACAAGTACGCACAAAGCAATGACGCTGCCCTCATCTGGGAGGGCCACAAAGCGGGGCGCGATATCGGCTATTGTCATCTTGAAAAGTTACATAATCTCGAGGCGCTGCCGTCCAAAGGGTTCATGGTCAGTTGCTTCCCGGTCAAAATCCGCGGCGCATCCGCGGGCTGGACACGGGCTGTCGCCATCCTCGATTGAAACGTGTCAGCAATTTCAGCGCAGTCCCGCGCTCCGGATAGTTCGCCCGTCGGGGCTACAAACACCAGCCTAAAGCCGGCCCTCTAATGCCGATACCGTTGCCGCGTTACGCAGAACGCAGAACGCAGAACGCAGAACGCAGAACGCAGAACGCAAGGTGAGTGTAAGCCGGTCACACCGCTCCATCTCGGGCCCTATGACCGCTGGAACCGGGCAATCGGTCTATCGACTGGTTATCCATTGGCGCGAACAATTTTGTTTGCCTCATCACGCTCGGGCTCGACCTGAGTATGATCGCGATCAGACGCATTTTTTTCAACCGGTCTGAGTAACGAGTCATGAGCAACCGCCTCATCAACATTGACGTCGCGCACCAAATTGGCCGCTACAGTGACGCCGTCGAGGTCGCTTCGGCTAAACGTCTGCTCTACGTTTCGGGTACACCGGGACTCGATCGTCAGGCGGGTGAGTTGCCGGCCGACTTCGAGGCGCAGGCGGAACTTGCCTGGCGCAATGTCACCGACATTCTGTCGGCCGCCGATATGTCGGTCAGCGACATCGCCAAGCTGACCACTCACCTGATTCGGCGTGAGGATCTCGTACCCTACCGCGACATCCGCAGCCGATATCTCGACGGCCACGAGCCGGCATCCATGCTGACTTTCCTGCCTGAGCTGGTGTGGCCTGACATGCTGATCGAACTTGAAGTCGTCGCCGCCCGTTAAAGCCCATTTCGGTGACCGGCAGTGACCACCCATGTCGCGGCCCTGGGCCTGACAACATTTTACCGGCGTGCACTACTGGCACCGCTGGTCATCCCGCTGCTGGCGGCCGTGCTCGTGAACCAATCTATCTTCGCCACTGCTATCTCGATGTCCCTCATGTTCGGCGGCGTTGGCTACCTGATGTTTGCGCCCTGCGCATATTGGACTTTTGGCTCCCTCGAAGGGCAGGCCGCGAAAATCAGGTTTGCACGCGTGAGCCCGCTCGTCTTTGTCCCCTTCCAGGTGGTTGGCCTGGAAGTTACAGGCTATCTCCTCAGCGTTGAATCCGTCGCGCCTGAACCGGTCGCGCGGCATTCAGCGTTAGAAAGCACGCCGTTCTGGGTCCTGCTCGATCTGGCTTTCGGCTATGCTTACGTGGGCCTGGCAGAGGGCTTGCGTATCGTGATGAAGGTTTCTGATTGAAGTTTGCAGGAAGCTGAGCTCGGATGGACGACACGACAGGGCAGCAAGAGAATAGTTTGGTGCAAGCGACGGTTCGCGGCGGTTGCCACTGCGGTGCGATCGAAATAGAAATCGATCTTCCGCAACAGTCGATTCGTCCGCGACGCTGTAACTGCTCTTTGTGCAGCACGCGTAATGCGTTGATGATAGGCGTACCGCTCGCAGCGCTCAGAGTCGTCCGCGGGAAATCGAGCCTCAATTTATACCAATGGAATACCGAGGTGGCGCGACACTACTTCTGCGAAAACTGTGGCGTTTATACGCATCATCAGCGACGCTCTGATCCGAATGAATACGCAGTCAACGTCAGCTGCCTCGAACTCGACGCACACCGCTTATTGCCTGATATTGAGTATCTGGATGGTGCCGCCAACTCGCTGGTAAACGCCGATGATCCGCCGTAGCAACTGGCACTCGCGCCAGAAAGCGCCTAGCCCGCTCGTGCCCAGCCTCACGATTGACCGCCCTAGGTGATTGGCAGCGGCGGCAACGACTTCAGATCGAGCTGCCCGTCAGTGCTTCAGGGTTGAGCGCGTAATTTCGTCGAACAACAGACGCACGTAGGTCTCCGGCTTGAGGGACCCGCCGCCCCACGCGGCGTCGAAGGCGGCCGTCGGCCGGGCGGCGATAACGCCGTCAAGATCCTTGCCCGAAATCATCGCTGTCGCGACCGCATTGTGAGTCGCAGCCAACATGGCCCGGTACTCGACCAGTTGCTTTCGCCCCGCCAGTTCGCCGTGTCCGGGCACGATTTTGGTGTCGTCGTCGGCGAGCGCCAGCGCGCGGTCAACGGCAGCCAGCATACCGGCGACACTGCCCCCACTGCTGGTATCAATGAATGGGTAGAAACCGTTAAAAAAAACATCGCCGGTGTGAATCACGTTTGCGTTACGGAAATGCACCATCGCGTCGCCATCAGTGTGCGCGTCGACGACATGGAAGACATGAATTGATTCGCCATTCACATGAAATCGCACCTCGTCGCTGAACGTCACCACGGGCCAGCCCGCGGGCTTAAGCGCCGGCCTTTCGGCCTTGAAAAACTCAATAGTCTGGTCCGTACTTACGCGAGTACGAACGTTGTCGTGGGCGACGATGGTCGCACCGATACCGCTCATCTGCTCGTTACTGCCGGTGTGATCAGAATGCCAATGCGTATTGATGACAAAACGTACAGGCCGGTCGGTGAGTACCTTGATAGCGTCGATGATCGGCCGGTACTGACTAGCGTATTGATCGTCGACAACGAAAGTCCCGTCAGCACCGAAAGAGACAACAATGTTGCCGCCGCGCCCTTTCAGCATGGCAAGACCTGCAGACAGTTGCTGCGTTTCAACTGTGACCGGAGCGTCACCCCAGACTGGCGTGAACAATGACACACACAAGGTCAGTGCCAGCACTGTAGTCACTCTCATCGTTCAGTTCCGCAGTGATCGGGCGCTTGATTGTATGGGAGTACCGCCCGACGCTGCGACAACGGCACTGCCCAACGACCAGGCGGGCGGCAACAGATCGCGACTCACCTCAATACCAATGTCCCGGTTACCGTCAGCGACCGCCGCTGAGAGCCCCGGATTCCTTGTAATATGCGGATTCTGGCGCGGCATCACTGCCGTCAAAAATAGTAACGAAGCCTGGAGATCGCCCATGGTCGCAACCCTATATGGTGTCAACGTTTCTCCTTTTGTTCGCAAGGTGCGAATTGTGATGGCCGAAAAAGGGCTCGACTACGAACACGTTTCAGTAAACCCGATGAGGCCACCCGACGCGTACCGCGAAATCAGCCCATTAGGCAAGATCCCGGCCTACACGGATGGCGAGAAAACATTAGCCGATTCTTCTGTCATCTGCGCGTACATTGACGCGCAGCACCCCGAACCGCCGCTGTATCCGGCTGACGCCTACGAACGCGCCTGCGCGTGCTGGATTGAAGAGTTCATCGACAGCGGCTTCACGCCGAAAGCGGGCCCCAATGTGTTTTTCCCGTTAGTCGTCGCACCGGCGATGATGGATCGTCCGGTCACCGACGAAGTGCGTGCCGGCGTTGACAAGGCGATCGCCGAAGAACTGACACCGATGTGGTCATACCTCGAAGGGGAAATAGCGGGTAAGGACTATTTCGTTGCGAACCGGTTCACCATCGCCGATCTCACAGTCGCCAGCATCCATCTCAACCTGTACCTGGCCGGCGTAGATGTTAAGGCGCAGAAATTTCCCGCCTTGTCATCGTTCGTCGAGCGCATGCTCGCCAGGCCTTCGGTCAAGGCCCTGCTCGACGAAGAAACACCCATGTGGAGCCGCCGCAACGACGGCTGAACCGCAAATCTTTCCCCCGCTATAGAAAAGCGGGGCCGCAGACAAACCAAAGGACACACCAATGAAACTGGGTCTCATGCTGGGCGCGGACCGCGCCGCTGCCACTGTTCACGACATCGCGGCGATGGCCGGCCGCGCCGAAGCTGCCGGCTTCGACAGCCTGTGGATGGCGCATATTCGATCGCTCGATGCGATTTCCGCCCTGACCATCGCTGGTATGCAAACCAGCACCATCGAACTCGGCACGGCTGTGACCCCGATTTATCCGCGCCACCCGATGGCGCTCGCGCAGCAAGCGCTCACCGCGGCACAAGCCTGCGGGGGTCGCTTCGTGCTCGGTATTGGGGTCTCTCACAAGGTCGTGGTCGAAGACATGCTCGGGATGTCGTACGACAAACCCGCGCGCTATATGCGCGACTATATGGGCGCACTCATGCCGCTGTTAAATGGCGAGATCGCACAGTACGAAGGCGATCAGTTTACGGTCAGAAACCTGCAAATCGACATGCCGGGCGTGTCTGCGCCGTCGACCATCATCGCGGCCCTGGGGCCGGTGATGCTCAGGATGGCGGGCACTATCGCGGACGGGACCAACACCTGGATGGTTGGTCCGAAAACCGTGGCTTCACATATTGCACCGATACTTAACGCTGCCGCCGAAGCTGCAGACAAAGCAACGCCAAGGATCATCGCCGGCTACCCCATTGTTTTAACCAACAATATCGAAGACGCGCGCGACAAGCTTGCGCGCGATCTTGAGATCTACGGCCAACTACCGAGCTACCGCGCCATGCTCGATCGCGAAGGTGCGGAAGGCCCACAGGATTTAGCACTCGTGGGCGACGAAAAAGAACTGCGCGAGAGCATCTCGCGGATTGAAGCCGCCGGGGTCACCGACTTCAACGCCGCGATCATGGATACTGAAGACGGTGCTTATGAGCGGACGTTTGACTTCCTGGCGTCGCTTTAGCCGCGAGCCTTGCGAAAATCGGGTGCCCGCTTTTCCATGAATGCAGCGATGGCCTCGTGGTGCTCGGCCGACTCATAGCATCGGTTGAGCGCTGCATTCTCGCGTGCCTGTACCGCTTCAAGTGAGTCGGCGGCAAGATTGGCCGTCAGCAAGGCCTTGGTTTCAGCGATCGCAGCCAATGGGTTCTCGCCCATGGCGCGCGCCGCTGCGATTGCAGTATCAATCAATGATTGGGGCTCAACACAGGCATCGACCAGCCGCAGTCGCGCCGCCTCGTCTGCCATGATCGTCTTGCCGGTAAGCATCAGCTCACTCGCCGCCCCGAAACCCACACGTTGCGAAAGATAGAAGCTGCTCGCAAGCTCCGGCGACACGCCCATCTTGACGAATCGAAAGCTGAATTTGGCGGTAGTCGAAGCAATGATGCGATCCATGGCCATGAGTTGCGACAAACCGACGCCGATGGCGGCGCCGTTGACCGCGGCGATTATCGGTTTCGAGCGTCGCACGAGATCAACCCAGTCATCGGTATCTGCCTCCGCGCGGTAGGGTGGGTCCTGTTCCTGCTGGGCGGCAAAAACCGCTTCAATGTCCGCGCCCGCACAAAAGCCACGCCCAGCCCCCGTCACGACGATGCCGATGACGTCCGGGTTGTCGTTAGCGGAGACGATCGCCTGCCTGAGCTCAGCACCCATCTGGTAGGTCCAGGCGTTGAGTTTTTCCGGTCGGTTGAGCGTAACCAACGCAATCTCGTTCACCGTTTTGACCACAATCGTCTCGAAATCCATACCCAGTCTCCCGCTTGCCGTTCCAGGCACGATGCTACCGCGTGCGCGGTGGGCTGCACACATGTTCACGCTAAAATGGCGCGGTATGGGCGCATCAAAAAGTTCGCCAAACCCGCCAACCAAGCTGAAGACCTACACCTATGAATTACGACGACATCATCTACGAACAAAACGGCCGAACGGCCACCATCACCATCAATCGACCTGAGAAATACAACGCGTTTCGCCCGCGCACCGTTATTGAATTGCTCGACGCGTTCCTGAAAGCCGGTTGGGATTCGGACATCGGCTCAATCATTTTCACCGGTACCGGGC
The DNA here is from genome assembly GCA_964012875.1 of uncultured bacterium. Classification (GTDB taxonomy): domain Bacteria; phylum Pseudomonadota; class Gammaproteobacteria; genus CAXGUU01. Next base: position 1,229 of record CAXGUU010000023.1, on the reverse strand, counting down.
CGAAGGCCTTCTGCACCGGTGGTGACCAATCCGACCATGCTGATGGCCAGTACGGCGACAATGATGCACGGGGCTCAGTCGGCATGCCGGTTGAAGAACTCCACAGCGTACTCAGAGATGTACCGAAACCGGTCATCGCAAAAGTACGGGGTTATGCCATTGGTGGGGGCAACGTGCTGTGTACGATTTGCGACATGACAATTGCCTCTGAAACCGCGCGCTTCGGCCAGGTCGGACCGAAAATGGGGTCGGTTGACCCGGGTTTTGGCACCGCCTACCTCGCCCGCGTCGTGGGCGAGAAGAAAGCGCGCGAGATGTGGTACATGTGCAAACAGTACTCGGCTGAAGAGGCGCTGCAAATGGGCCTTATCAATGCCGTCTACCCCGACGACAAACTCGATGAAGAAGTGCAGGCTTGGTGCGATGAATTGAATAAGCGCAGCCCGACGGCAATTGCGCTGGCGAAGAAGAGCTTCAACGCGGATTCGGAATCGATTCGCGGCATTGGCGGACTCGCAATGCAGGCATTGCGTCTGTACTACAACACCGAGGAATCCCAGGAAGGCGTTGAGGCACTGAATGCCAAGCGGGAGCCCGATTTCATGAAGTATTACAAGTAGCCCGCTATCGCGGACCAAAGTCACTTGTATAATCGCGCCCGTTCAAAATAACACCTCAAACGGGAACAATTTTTCGCTCAAGATGATTGATAAACGAGTTCAAACCATGGCTGACATGGTGAATGATTGCCCTGACATCCGCGACGGTGCCACGGTGTTGCTGGGCGGTTTTGGCGACGCCGGCGTTGCCGTGCAACTGCTGGATGCGATCCGCGAGCTGGGGCTTAAAGGTCTGACTGTTGTCAGTAACGGCGCCGGTGGCGGCGACTACGGTCTTGGTGCGCTGATCAAGTCAGGCGCCGTGGGCAAAATGATTTGTACCTTCCCGCGCTCATCGAACTCGAAAATCTTCGAAGACTTGTATGCTGCCGGCGAAATTGAACTGGAAACCGTGCCCCAGGGCACGATGGCTGAACGCATTCGCGCCGGCGGCGCCGGGATTCCCGCCTTTTACACGGCGACGGCCTACGGCACGCCGCTGGCCGAAGGTAAGGAGGCGCGCGAGTTTGATGGCCGTATGTACTTGATGGAGCGCGCGATCAAGGCCGATATTGCCCTGGTGCACGCGGCGACGGCCGACCGCTGGGGCAACCTGACCTACAGCAAAAC
>CAXGUU010000022.1:0-19895 GCA_964012875.1 uncultured bacterium | reverse complement strand
CGGAACATAGCAAACACTGGCACTAACCGTGTAGTCAGGGCCGTAGCAGCATTCGAAATCCCGGATTTTCTCGGCGCCACAGACCCATGGTCCATAAGGTCAGGCCGCGAGGCCCGGCACCGCGGATGAGCGACCCTGCGGCGCTGACCAGGGCCTGCTGATCAGTCGTCTGTGATCGCCCGCACGCCGATCCGGTCGGGGTTGGCAGCCACCCAATCGGCCAGCGCATTGTGGGCTCGCCAGCCCGCAACGTAATTCGACATCGAGCTGAATTGAACGTTCCGCGAGGTGAAATATTCGAGCAATCGTTCGAGCAGCATCATGCGGTTGCCGCGGCCAATAACTTGCGGGTGGAGCGTCAGCGTGAATACGCCCTGCGGTGCGTGCGCACGAGCGTAGTCAAAGTCGTCCCGCCACAAAGCTTCGAGTTCAGCGGGCGGGCGCATGCCCTCGTTGAACCCGGGCACGTATTCCGACAATGGAAAATCATCGAGCCCCCAGTAAACCGGCAGTTCGACCAGGTCGATGGTCTCGCCGAAATGATAGGGACCTTCGGTACTCCACTGATCGCCCAAACGTAGGTAATAGGGATAGTAATCGTTCCCCATGCAGCTCGAATCGTAGTCAAAACCGTATTCGTGCAACAACGCTATCGAACGCAGACTGAAATCCCAGGCCGGTGAGCGATAACCACGAGGTCGCGCGCCGGACACGCGCTCCAACGCATGAAGACCGCGTTCGAGTACGCGCCGCTCTTGCGATTCGTCTAGCCTAGCGGGGTTCTCGTGTACCCAACCGTGATGAACAATCTCGTGTTCGTGGTCGACAATCATTTCGACCAGACCGGGATAGGCGTAGGCGGTATGGCCAGGGACCGCGAAGCTCCCCTGAACAGCGAAGCGTTTCAGCAGAGCAAGAATGCGAGGTATTGCAGCGGCGCCAAATTCGCCGCGAGAAATCATGCTGGGGTTATTGCTGCGCGCTGACCCTATCCACGACGACGTGGCGTCGAAATCAAAAGTGATGCAGCACGTGAAGGTCGCTTCGGGAGTCATCAGGCGGGCCGGTTTTCAGTCAACGTGTCGGCCAGCCGTCGCCCCGGATGCCGAGGGCTCAGTCGCGGCTTGCCGAAAATCTTCTGTCGTAATGGACCATCGGCGTATTCCGTTTGCATCAATCCGCGCGCTTTCAGTATCGGTGCGACACCATCGATGAAATCAACAAAGGTACCGGGCGTCGTCGCGTAGACGAGGTTGAAACCATCAACCCCGGTTTCAGCCATCGATTCCAGGCGCTCGGCAATTTGCTCGGCACTGCCAACCAGCCACTGACCACTCATCTGTTGGCGCGCGAGATCGCCGAAAGTTAGTGGCTTGTCCTGCTCCTTGGTGGCGAAACTCTTGAGGAAGCCGAGCACGCCATTGAAATCAATATCGGCGATGGGTTGATCGAGATCGACCGAACCCAGATCTGCGCCAAGATGGCCGCTCATATGCGCGAGCCCACCTTCAATCGAGAGCGTCTCGGTCAGGTCGCGGGCCTTATTCTCAGCCTCTTCTTCGGTACCGCCCACTACCAGCGACACGGCCATGCAGAACTTGATCTCGCTGGGATCGCGCCCGTAGCGCGCCGCGCGCTCGCGGACATCAGCCATCAATTCGCTACTACCGCCACCGACGATGAAGATGCATTCCGCATGACGTGCAGCGAACTCACGACCCCGATCAGACGATCCGGCCTGGAACAGCAGCGGCGTCCGTTGCGGTGACGGTTCACACAAATGAGGGCCGGGCACCCGATAAAAAGGCCCTTCGTGATTGATCCGATGGACCTTGGACGAATCAGCATAGATGCCCCGCCCGATATCCTTGATGACCGCGTCGTCTTCCCAGCTCGCCTCCCACAACTTGTACAGCACTTCGAGATAGTCATCGCCGCGGTCATAACGATCGTCATGCGCCGGCAAATCATCGTGGCCGAGGTTGCGGGCCGCGCTCGGCAAATACGAGGTCACGATATTCCAGGCGACGCGTCCACAGGTCAGGTGATCGAGGGTCGAAGCGCGGCGGGCGAAATTGAAAGGGTGCTCGGCGAAAATCGATCCGGTGTAGGCAAACCCGAGGTGCTCGGTTGACTGCGCCATCGCAGGGATCAGCAGGCTCGGGTCGTTCACCGGGATCTGCATCGCCTCGCGAATACTGGTGTCAGGCCCGCCCTTGTAGTTGTCGTAAACACCGACGACGTCAGCGAGGAACAGGGTGTCGAATTTCGCTGCCTCCAGGATCCGGGCAAGCTCAACCCAGGCATCAAGCGAGGTGTAATCAAGCTGGCGGGAATCCGGCCGGCGCCACATGCCGTGATGAATATGCGACACGCAATTCATCGAGAAGGCGTTGAACAGCAACCGTTTGCGTTGACTCATTCGAAGCTCGGCGGCAAGAGCATAAACCCATAATACATCGAGTTAGGTCGTGTTTCCGAAGCGCCTTTACAGGTTTGATAGCATGCTCCGAGCCCCCTAAGGCTATGTTCAAAAGCGCTAATCCGACATGCTGAAACTCAACAACCGGAGCGCCGCGGCGATTGTTGCGATACTCGCCGTGACCGCTGCCGTGCGGCCAATCGAAGCGGCCGACGTCACGCGAGCCGATATCGAGACCTGGTTAGGTGCCGAGGTGCACGCCGATCCGCCCGCGCCTGGCAGTGTGATCGGGATTGATGGTATCGATGACTTAAGTGGCTGGTTGCCACCGGGCTACATTGACGAGTTCCGCTTCGACGACGTACGCGTCGAAATTCAGGCGACCGGTGACTACCCCGGGCACCGCAGTTATGTCGAGGCCAGCGAAAAGTTCGACGGCCAGACATCAATCGGCAGTGACGGGCGACTGGAAAACTACACGGCCGGGCGCCCTTTCTCGATTGCGCAAATTGCCGCAGCCGATGCTGATACGGCGGGCTTCATGGTTGCATGGAACCAGATTCACCGCTGGCAGTACACGGGTTATAAAGTCGACGCGCTGACCATGACGTACGTTGCACCGAGCAACGCAGACGGGCCGCTCGACGTGGACAAGGGCTTAAACGGCGGCGGCAGCCTGACCCGCCGACTCACCCAGTATTACCACCGAGTGTACTTAAGCAAACTGTCATGGCTCGGCGATCAGGAATACCGGTATGACGTGCCGGACAGTGACACGCAGTTTTTCAAGGACTACATCAGCTTCCTTGATCCCTTTGATGTAAAGGGCACCTCGTTCGTGGTTGAACGCCACCTGGACCCGACCGCCGACGATCAGGTGAATATCTATTCACCCTCGGAGCGACGGGTGCGGCGCTTCTCAGCGAGAGAGCGGGCCGACAGCTTCATGGGCTCAGAGGGCACGCTGGACGATTTCGAAGGATTCTCCGGCCGTGTACTGGATTACACCTGGCATTACCTGGGCCGTCACCCGGTGCTCTATGCCATCGACAGTAAACACGAAATTGCCCAAGCCTTCGGACCCTACAGCCGTCTGCCGGACGACCGGTGGCAGGTGCGCGATTGTCACGTTGTTGAAGTCAAGTCAATCTTGGAAGACCACCCTTATGGCAGCCGCATTCTTTTTGTTGACGCGCAAACCTGGGGCGTCGGTCTGTCGCTGGTGATTAACCACGATGGGAATCTCTGGAAAACCTTCCAGACCGTTTATCGGGCGCCGCTCGATCCGTCGCCCGATGCCGACCCTGAACTGACGGTCATCGGCTGGCGCGGTCAGTTCAATATTGATCGCGCGACCAACAATGCCACGGTGGTGCAAGCACTGACCGCCACTGAGCACCCGGCCATGAAGCCCTCTCAGATCAAACGTATGTTCAGTGTGTCGAACCTGACTTCGGGGCGGTGAGCGCTCAACCGTTGATCATTTCTGCGAAGGTTTCGAGCTCACGCGGGATATCTTTGCCTGCGGGCTGATAAGCAAGCTCCGTGGTGCCTTCTGATTCCAGCTGGGCAACGCGTTCGCGCCAGGCTTCCCGGTCGAGCGCGAGCCCGTTATTGGCGAGCAGATCTCCGGTCACGAACTGACGATCATGCTCGTTGACACCGCACAGGTGTCCATCGTGCATCACCAGGTGCCGACCTTCCTCCGGCATCGATTCGTAGGATGCCAGCCAGTCATCGCCCGCCTTGATCATGTCGAGCATGCCGTGCTCAACGGCGTAGTGAAAAATCACAGAGCCGCCATGACCTGCAGCATCCAGTGCACGCGCGCTATCGGGGCTTTCGCCGTCTGCGAGCACGGTGCCGAGAATGAGTGAAACGCACCAGTCGAATTCGGGCAGGGCGCCGAAGACCGCGAAAACCCCCTCGGCCTCGGCTTTTGCCGCGGCGATCCCCTTGGGCCCACCTGCAGCGTAAACGAACGGTACTTCTATGGGTCGCCGGGCACCGTAACCGGGCCAGTGCAACATTTTCATCAGGCCGTTTTCCCACTCAACCTCTTCGCCGCGCAGCAAGGCTTTCAGTACCCGCACGTAGTTTGATACATAAGACCAGGTCAGCGGCCTTCGGCCCATCGTGATACAGGCAGTAAAGCCAGTCCCCACACCAATTGCCACGCGCTCGGGACCAGCGGCGTCGACCAGGGTGCCAATCGCGGCCGCATTCACCATCGGGTGCCGCAGGTGCGGCACAAGCACACCCGGGCCTAAACCTATCTTGCTGGTTTTATCCGCCGCCCGGCACAGTTGAACCCATACATCCGGGTATAGCGCCGGCGAATCGTAATACCAGGCGAATTCATAACCGAGTTGCTCCGCGATGCGCGTGTGCTCCGGTGAATCTATTGAAGTCGCGAAAGCGCAGGTCAACTTGACGGCCATGAACTCTTACTCCGTTTTGTGGGGTCGGTGAGCGTAGTCGTCGATCGCCACCGTCGCAAGCGACCAGTGTTCGCGCTCCTGCCGACGATAGCAACGTTCATGAATTGAAAACAATCGATTGGAGTCGGTATACACTTCAGACGAACCGATTTGACGACGACGCCTGATCCGCGCGACGGCGGCTGGGTGATCATTTTGTAAAGCAGCTACGCGAAGGAGCACATCATGGATCTTGGACTCAAAGGAAAAGGCGCTATCGTCACCGGCGGCAGCCGTGGTATTGGCCGCGCAATTGTGCACGCATTTGCCGATGAAGGCGCAAATGTCGCCATCTGCGCCCGCACGGCGGAAGCCCTGGAGGCCACGCGCGGAGAACTTGAAGCAAAAGGTGTAACGGTGCATGCCGCAACCTGCGACGTTGCTGACGGTGACGCCCTCGCCGCCTTCCTTGACAGCGCCCACGATACCCTTGGCCGCGTTGATGTCCTGGTCAACAACCCATCGGGTTTTGGCATCACCGATGATGACGCCGGCTGGCAGGCCAGCATGGACATCGACGTGATGGCGAGCGTGCGCGCCTCGCGCCAGGTCGTACCCTGGCTCGACGCCCAGGGCGGTGGCTCGATCATTCATATCTCTTCGATATCGGGACACGACGTGTCGCTGCCGATGCCCGCCTACTGCGCGGCCAAGGCGGCCTTGATCAGTCATTCGAAATGCATGGCAAACAACCTGGCCCCGCAAGGGATTCGCGTGAACTGCGTTGCACCCGGTTCGATCGAGTTCCCGGGCGGTTTCTGGGAACAACTCAAAAACGACGACCGCGCGTTCTACGACAGCGTCCTCGCGACAGTACCATCGGGGCGTTTGGGTAAACCGGAAGAAGTGGCCAATGCGGTGGTCTTCCTAGCGTCGGAAAAGGCGAGTTGGGTTTCCGGCGTCACGTTGACCGTCGATGGCGTGCAGCACAAGGGCAACCTCTAGCGCAGCGTTATCCAGGGGCGGCGCTGCGACTGAACCCTGCGCAGGCCGTCGCCCTTTTGCCAAGCGATCGGAGGTGTATTCAATCCGCAATGCTGTCGCGGTAGGCGTGCCAGGTCGCGTGGCCGATTAACGGGACCGCGATGGCCAGACCTATAAACCACAGGAAAAAGCCGACCGCGGTCAGGCCGACGATGATGGCTGCCCACAGCATCAACGGCAACGGATTTTTTCTGAGCAGATTAACGCTCACGATCATGGCCGATATCGGGTCTATACCATGGCCGTCGAGCAGCATGGGCAGTGCCACAACCGAGTTCGCATGCGCAAACCCCGCGAGTACGGCGCCGACGGCCACGTAAATCGCGGAGGCCACTCACATTTGTGAGTTAGCGATCAACACCGAAGCAAGTTCGCCGATTGAATTGATCTGGTCGGGGATGGACGTCCCCACCATGACCACCGATACGCGTATCCATATCGCGAGCGACAGCATAAGAATCAACGCATACAACCCTATGCCCTGCGCATTAATCCGCCAGGCTGTCAGCGTTGGACCGAGCGCGACGTGTTGCGATTGTTCCAAACGTCTACTGATGTCGTACAACCCCACCGCGAGAAACGGGCCTGCGATCAAAAAGCCCGTGGTCAGGGCTAATCCCGTGGCGCCGTCAAAAAACCGGGTGAGCGCAAACCCCATCCCGCTCAATATCAAGCCATAAAACAGGCTCGCCAACGGCGCGCCGAGAATGTCAGCAAAACCGCGGCTGAGCCAACGGAGCGGCGCCGAGTTTTCAAGCGCCAGCGTACTCGGCCATACAAAAGGTTGGTCACCTGGCGACGATTGTTCCATCGGCGAAGCACGGTCCTGATTCCAGCCACCTGTTTAAAGGATAGCTGACCAGGCCGGCGTGATGAGGTCGGCGCAGGTTAATTCGAACGTCCGTCTGCGCTGCGTGCGAAAGCACCAGGGCTCAGTACGAGCATCGCCCGTTCGCGCGTTTACTCAGCGAGGCCAAACACAAGCAACACGTTACCAGGGTTACCGCCCCACTTGGCATAACCGGAATTGAAGTAGACCCGGCCATCAACGATGACAGGCCCGGCCTGATCAATCGCGCCGCCGGTGCCGCGCGCACCATTGACCGTTGCGTATTCACGCGCGCTATCGTGGCGCCAGATTTCCTCACCGGTTGCGCTGTCGAAAGCGCGCATCTCGCCGCTGACCGATCCCGAGAACACCGCCCCCGCTATCGCCGTGACAGCCGCGGGCTGGGCCGGGCTGCAGCGCTCGCGCCCTGTGCAATCAACCGCGGGCGCTTCCCACAACACCTCTCCGCTGAGGAGATCGAGCGCGACCAGGCCGCCGCCCGCGTTCGGGTCCAGCTGCACGTCGGCAGTGATGTTTCCTTCAGACAGCCAACGCGAATCCGAGCGCGAGGCGTAGAGCGCCTTTCCATCCGTTGCCTGGCCCCACTGCAGCCCGCCCTGGACGCCGCCTTCGGCGACCTTGCGCTTCCACAAGACCCTGGCACTCGCGTTCGGGTCAATGGCATGAGCGACGCCGTTCTTTTGGCCCGCCAGCAGCACTTCAAGACCGTCCGAACGTTTAACCAGAATAGGCGAGGCGCCCATATCAACATCGGGCCCGTCTTCTTGGGGGCAGTTGACCTTCGGCACCGTTGTACAACCAACAGTCCATGCGTCGCCTGCTGCACCCTGGTAGGTCCACAACATTTCGCCCGTATTCAAATCCATCGCGACAATGGCGTCACTGGTTTGTGACGTCGGGTTGGAGTAGTTGTCACCAGTCCCCACGTAAAACCGCTGCCGCGCCGGGTCGATGGTGACCGCGGACCACACGGCCGCGCCGGACGGGCCCACCATGCGCTTGCCGTCGGTGGTCTTACCTTCGGTCGTCGGTTCCTGGCTGATGGTGTAGCGCTTCCAGTGGCGTTCACCGCTCGCAGCGTCGTAAGCAATGACGCTGCCGCGGAAAACGCAGCACAGGTAGTCCGGATCCATGGCCAGGGCTTCTTCGAGTGACGCCATCGGCACATAGACCCTGCCCTTGTAAATCTGCACGCTGCCCGTGACGCGGGCGGATGGATGGTCGTCACCCTGGTCGGCCCACCGGAGCTCGCCAGTCGCCGCATCGAGTGAATAAACCCGGCCCGCCTGGTCGCCAAAGAAAACGCCGTAAACACCATCGGTAATTTTGCCAATGGTGACGGCCGACTTGACTGACGCGCTCGCCTGAAATGTCCAGTGGGTACATCCGGTAGCCGCATCGAGCGCATAGACTTTTCCGCTGGGACTGCCGACAAACACACGCCCGCCGACGACCGTCGGTTGCGATTCAACAAATGTTTCGCCGGGATGCGCAAAGGCCCACTTGAGTTCCAGTTTGGGTACGTCCGAGGCGTTCAGGCGGGCATTTTTCGGACGCTGATAGCGCGTATTGCTGAGTCCGTTACCCCAGCCGTTCCAATGTGGTTTTTCAAACGGATCGCCAGCCGGCCAGGCAGCAGCGTCATCGCATTGATTATCGCTCGCCGCCCAATTCGTATCGTAGGGCGTACCGGTGAGGTACTCGGCGACCGCGACGCGCTCGGCGCCGTCAAGCTGAAATGTACCGACAACGCGCATAGCGCCAGTTTCGAGCGACGACACGATTCGACCCGTTGGTAATGCCTCCAGCACCTGTCTCGACGGCATGCGGGCGACACCGGAGTCATGGCAGCTCGCACAGGTTTGCTGATAAACCGTCTCGCCATCGCGCCCGACGGCCATGGTGACGGTAGCGACAGTCACGAGAATCGTGGCGACCAAAACCAGGAATATGAAGCGCATCTTAATGCTCCTAGGAAGCAATTCTGAACCCAAGTTCGAAATCGAAATTGACAGTACAGCGAGCGAGTTCGGTCCGCACGAGCGGGCGCAAGCCCCCACGCCCCGAGCGATCAAACATCACTCAAACCGTTTCGGCCCGTTTGAACGCGTCGCGCGCTTCAAGCCGATCGGCATAGGCCGTTAGATTAGGACACTTGCCGAAATCAGCCCCAAGACGCCGGGACATCATGACCGCGTGGCCGGTAATCGTATCGGCGACAGTAAAGTCGTCGGCCAGAAATTCACGCCCGGCCATGTGTGCCTCGACCGCGCCCAGTGTTCGATTCAGCAGCTTCAGCGATCGCGCCGCGATTTCCTCGTTGCGACGTTCCGGCGGCAGCAGGATGGTCTCGACCACGTAATTGTTGATGGGCGGCATGATCATGCCTTCCGCATAGTGCAACCATTGCAGATAGGTCACAAAATTCGCCGCGTCCGGGCCGGGCGTCAATTCCGGCGCATATTTCGCGCCCAAGTACTGTGCAATGGCAGTGCTTTCGCTGATCGTCGTATCGCCATCGATCAGGGTCGGCACGCGGCCATTCGGGTTGACCCTGGTGTATTCCGGACTGCGCATTTCTTTCTGGCCAAGTTCGAAACGAACGAGCTCATAGTCGAAGCCGATTTCCTCGAGCAGCCATACGGTGCGAACAGCTCGCGAGTTTGGGGCGAAATAGACTTTCATGTTTGGGTTTTCATCCTTTGCTGTAGTTGGTCTGACAACGATCGTGAAGCTGATTATTACACCCCACAAGAGTAATTCCAGGTTGAGTTTTCGGGCTGTTATTCGGCGAGCCGGTCCAAGCGACGCCAACTATCGACACAACAGCCGGTTAGAAACCCTGGCGACTCTCCAGAAAATATCAACGCCGCGGCACCCATCCACTGTTCACGGCGCGGCCGACCTCACGCAATATTTCCCGAGTGGCGAGTAATTTTGCAACACCAAGCGCGTCAACCTGAACTGCCGCTGCTAGGTGACGGCGCGCTTGCAGCAACCGCGCGGTCCCCGTCGTCACCCAAAGGGAGTGCGAGCATAGTAAGTTCAACCCAGCAACACATGTTAAGCGGCATCCGCCTGCTTGATTTAACACGCGCGGTTGCGGGACCGACCTGCACCCGCATGTTTGCCGAGATGGGTGCGGAAGTGATCAAAGTCGAATCGGCGCCGGGCGGTGATATGACGCGCGCTTTCTCGCGCTTCGACAACGAACGCAGCCTCCATTTCGTGCAGCAGAACCTAAACAAGAAAAGCGTTTGTGTTGATCTCAAGAGCCAGGCCGGACTCGAACTGGTACGCCAGCTCGTACCCCACTGTGACGTCGTCGTAGAAAATTACCGGCCGGGCATCATGAAAAGAAAAGGGCTCGGCTACGAGGCTTTAAAAGCCTTACGCGACGACATCATTCTTTGCTCTATTTCAGCGCTCGGCCAGTCCGGTCCGCTTGCGGAGAAGCCTGGTTACGACTACATCGCCCAGGCCTATGCCGGGATCACGTCGATCATCGGAGAAGTGGATCGTGCGCCGGCGCTGCCTAACGCAGCATTGGGCGACGTGAGTACTGGCGTTACCGCCGCGTTTGCAGTGGCCGCCGCGTTATTGAATCGCGCCGCAACCGGCGAGGGCCAGCATCTCGATGTTGCCATCCTCGACAGTTACTACCATTGTCATGAGGTCAACGTTCATCAGTTTAGCGGTAGCGGCGGCGCGATCGTGCCGTCGAGAAGCGGCAGTCAATCGCGTTATCTGTGCCCGACGGGCGTCTTTCGCGGACCGGGCGGCGATGTACTCATCATGGCCTTTCTGCAGCATTGGCCCGATCTGTGCGCCGCCATGTCGAGGCCCGAGCTCGTTGACGACCCGGCCTGGGCGACCGACGCGGTCCGGTTGGAACAACGTGAAACCGTCGTTGCCCTAATTGAAACCTGGCTTGGTGAATTCGCCGATGTGCCCAGCGCTATCGAGCATCTTGAGGCTTACGATGTGCCCTGTGCGCCGGTGTTGAATGTGAACGAAACGGTGACCTATCCACACCTGGTCGAGCGCGGCACCGTGCGCACGGTCAACGATCGAATTGCCGGCGAATTTCAAATGCCCGGACATCCCATTCACTCGTCCCGTTACACGGCAAACAATCACTACGACGCGCCACTGCTCGGCGAACATAACCACGAAGTGTTAGGTGAGCTGCTTGGCAAATCAGCCAATGACATCAAGCAGCTTGAATCCGACGGTGTGCTACACCGTTCGCTGGATGCGTGAATATTCGTTCCGCGATCGGGCGTCAGACGCCACCTTTTGCCAAATCCGAGAATCGGCAAATTACATGCGTGCGGAGTAGTCCCACGAAGTCACCCAGTTGATATCGAGTCGCATAGTTCGTTCAGTATCAGTGCGAGATTTCAGCCAGGCGCTGAGTTTAGGCTGTCGATCACCCAGGTACCGCGAGACCAGACTGTCGAGCACCGGCAGTTCCTCGGCCCGAACGACAGACGTTTCACCGTGACCGCGAACGCCCCGGTATGGCGGTTGATCACCGGCAATCTCGAAGCCGCACTTAGGGTTGGCGTTGACCCATTTCAGTAACCGCATGTCCTCCTGGACGCTGAAAAACAAGGTCCCGCTCCGGTACAGAAACCACAACGAGGTGACGTGAGGGTAGCCGTCGTCGGTGACGCAGGAAAATCGGCACGGAATCGACGCTTTGTTGAGCCAGGTGTCGATTTCACGTAGGTCCCAGGCACTGTTCGATGCGGTTTTCATGCTAAAGCCCTCTATCAAAGTCCGAGTTCACAATGAGCGACAAGCAGAATCGATCCATGTTTGATTACCACGGTATTTCATCGCCATTCCAAGCCAGAAATTTACCGCTATCTGCAACAGAAAGGTGCTCCAGGACGCCGACGATCTGTTTTGCAGCGACCGCAGGTTCGCGAGTCTGGCCGCTTGGCAGCCGTGCGGTGAAGGGGAGGGAAAGCGTCGTTGCGACAGTGCCCGGATGAATGGCGACGCAAACACCTTTCGGGTTTCTTCGTGCCAGTTCGAGAGCCGCTGTCGTGGTTAACATATTAAGGGCGCATTTCGACGCGCGGTAGCTATACCACCCGCCGAGGCGGTTATCGGAGATGCTGCCCACCTTCGCCGAGAGATTGGCAATCACCGGCGAATCACTGCGCACGAGTAATGGGAAAAATGCCTTCAGGATGAGTGTCGGTGCGATCGCATTGATCATGAAAGATTCGACCAATCGATCAGCACTGACGTCCATCAACCGTCGTTCGGGTTGCGAGTTCGCAGAATGAAGCATGCCGATACAACACACCATCAGGGAGATGGGCAGGTTAAGCGACGCGACGTGCAACGCCGCTGAATGGACTGATGCTTCGTCAGTTGCATCCATTTCCAGGGGCACCACGACATCGCCTCCACAGCCGGCTATGTGATGCATGTGCGCCACATTTCGACACGTAGCGATCACGGTGTTGAATTGTTGACCGCTAATCAAGTGATCGACGAGCGCGGCACCGATGCCGCCGCACGCGCCATGGACGACGGCGATACCGCGCTGAGCGCGGTCCCCACGTTCACTCAACGAAGTTCTCCGTCCGCGTGCATCACCTCGACGGTGTTTCCCCACGGATCCGAAATGTAAACTGAAGATGTGCCATCGCGGTGGCTGTTGGGCGCACCAAATGAGCAGGGGTCCGTCCCCAACACAGCCAGGTGCGCAGGATGTTGCCCCGGCAAAACAAGCGCCACATTGAGATTACGGAATTTCGGTAGTGCCCACGATTGGTCGCAGTAGACTGCCTGACAGTTGAAATGCTGCCGATACCAACTTACCGCCCGCTCGATGTTATCGACCTGAACCGCAAGATGATCGATTTGGTCAAGTAGGTTCACGAAAATTCAGTCTCGTACGGTAGCGCGCCGCTACGATGCAGATCGAAACGGATCTACGGGTCCAGACGGTCGCGCTTTGGACGTTGCGGTGAGCCCAGGCCGCTTCACGCCGTCAACCTGTTTGCCGACTCAAGGCTCTTGGCGAGTTTTTCGGCGGCGTCCCAGCCGCTCAGATACGCGCCTTCGACGCTACTGTCCGTCGCCCAATCTCCACAAACAGCCAACCGCCTTATCGAATCGGTCAGTGGCCCCAGGGGTTTCAATGAATGCGCCTCGGCCAGCTTCCAGCGGTGGGCTCGAGAAAAGGCGGGTTCGCCGCCACCGTGATTTACGATAGCGCGAAATGTATCCGCCAGTTCGCCAGCCACTTTGGCTGGGTCGTGAGCAACCCGACTCTGAGACCAGGTCGATGTCGAATGCACCGTCCAAGTCTCGTGTTCTGACCGTTCAGGCTTGCTGGATTCTCGCGCGATCCATTGAATTTGCTCGTGCGAAACGTGGGCGGCATCGAAATAGAGCTCTAATGGGTGCTCGAAATGGAGCATTGCGACCCAACGCGGTACCGAGTGTGCCCGGCTCAACCAATCGGCAGCGGTCGGTTCCCAATACAACAGGTGCAGCGCTTGCTCGGGCGGCATGGCCAGGACCAGGGCATCGAATGTGTCGATGTCGTCGTTCGACTCAGTTCGTAGAGTCCAGTGACGCCCACGAAACTTGACCTCGGCGATATTCGTTTTGAAAGCGATAGCCTGACCCGTAGCGAGGTACTCGGGAATGGCGCGCATGTCCGGCGCGCCAACGAGGCGGAGCTCGGAGGGACAAGGAAACTGCCCGCGCGGCGTAATCTGCACCACCCGCCCCGTCCATGCCCGAACCACACCTGCACGCTCGAATTGTTCGACTGTCTTTAAAAACTTGGGATCGCGCGCCTCGAAAAAGGGCGGCCCCTTATCGAATCGCAAGGCGCTGTGGCGTTCAGAAGCGCAGCGTCCGCCCACGGCTCTTCCTCGTTCAAAAATCCGTACTGCGTGGCCGACACCACTGAGTCGCTTCGCGGCTGCCAGGCCCGATATACCGGCGCCAATGACTGCTATGGAGGACATGGCGCTACTGAACTGTGTTCGAACAGAACATCGCAATCGAGTACCGACACGCGGAGACGGGGCCGCCAAGGCTCAAAGTCATTAGCTTTTCCTGCATCTCTAAAGTGGTTCAGGCCACCGGCGTTTGATCGGCAGCGCCATGTTGAGCTGTCACCCCTTGGCCCACGCGGAACACCAGCCATCACGATTTACTTCGTCTGCCCCAAATAAAGGGCAGGCTCCCCACTGGACATCGGTCTTGCTCTTGAACAGGGCGCAGTTTCTGCAGACATCAATGGCATTCCGCTTCGGAAATTTATCTCCGTCAACTTGAGCGGCGTCGTGTCGGTAGCCGAGCGCAACGGCCTGTGCTGATGATTCATCAACCTGAGTCGCTGCGGAAGCCGTCAGGGTCGCCGTTGCTCCCGCAGTCATGGCGGCCACGGCACTCATCCCGCTTCTCTGCAGGAACTTGCGTCGCTCGGCGCTGAGCGGAAGGCGCTCATTCTTTTCGGATTTACTTGATGCGTTCATGTTGTTTTGACCCTCGGTTTAGAGAATTCCTGAAATCGCGATTGCGGTTAGCGTAGAGAGCGGCGCTAGCACAACGCCGAAAATGATGAGCTGGGGCGCAGAAAGAATGGCATTCATGGCGATCGTTCCTTGTCTATGTTTTGTATTAGAAATTAGACTAGCCAAACTTAATTTTAAGTGTTTAAAATGCGTTTGAACTGTTCATAAGTACGACAATCATTCAACATCGGATCACCACCCAACCCTGGCCCTGTGTTCAGGGAGGTCATCGAAGGAGGAAATCTGTTGAAAACCGGAACAAACGACGGGGAAGCAGAACAAAGCGAGGCGACATTCAGGATCGGTGCGGTCGCCCGACTAACGCAGATCCCGGTCGACACCCTGCGAGTGTGGGAACGCCGCTATGAAGTGGTGTCGCCGAAACGCGCGGCCAATTCGGCACGCTTGTACGACGATCACGACATTGAGCGCTTACGCCTGATTAAACGACTCGTCGCGGCGGGGCATGCCATCAGTACGGTTGCCGGCCTCGAGCGCGACCGGCTTCAGCAGCTCGTCGCTCAGCATTCAAATACCACAGCAGCAGCGCCAACGCGGATTGAAACGGCAGCGATGTATGCTGAGACCTGCCATGTGATGAGCGAGACGGAAGCACGCGTCGCCTGGCTCACTGAGACCGGCCGCTACGACAATTGGGCTGACTTTAGCCATCACGTGGCGCAAGCGGTGCCGGATATCATCGTCGTTGAATTAGCAGCGCTCACAGCAGAGCGCACTGAAGACCTACTCACGATCGCCGCCGCCGAGGCTGCCATGCGTTGCATTGTTGTGTACGGCTTCGCGCCCAGGTCATTGGTTTCACGTTTAAGGAATAACGGGTTGGTGGTGCTACAGGCGCCTGTTGATGCCAACCAGGTGCTGTCACAGATGCAAGGCGAAACTGCCCCCCGGGAGCGATTCCAGACCGACGCGGACGAGATCCCGCCGCGGTTGATGAGCGACGCCATGCTGGAGGACATTGGCAACGCATCGACGAATGTCGCGTGCGAATGTCCTGGACATATTGTCGACATCATTCGCACGCTGCTGCGTTTCGAGATCTATAGCGCGGATTGTGAGAACCGTAACGCCGAGGACGCAGCGCTTCACCTGTCCCTTCAAAAGGTGACCGCTAATGCGCGCAGGCAGTTCGAAATTGCGGCGTTGGAGATTGCCGAACATGAGCAGATGCTCGGGGTGACAGGTTTTTTTAAGAGCACGCAACGCTGAACCGTTTACGCCCAGGTAAGATCGATCCGGCAGCGTGCTCAGCCCGGTTTTTCAACCGAACAAAGACCGGTCACATCTTCGGAACGCGGCTGACCAACAGCGGCTACATCAGCATACGTACGCGCCCCGACTGCCTTCATTGGGAATGCGTTTTGATGCGCGACGACTAATCGGCCCACAAGACCCCTCTGACGATAGACGGGCGAGCCTGTGCCCGCAGCGACTCCACAGATTCAACTCGCACGATTGTGTGCCCGTCGAAGTGCGGTTGGCGGACTTCCACCAAGATGATTTCAGCGCTGTTCGGATTAGGACTTGCGGCCAGCAGCGCACTTAGAAAAGCTTCTTTTACCATGATTCATTCTCGCGATTTTGGGTTTCGAAACTGCAAGTACGTGACATCACGGACAACCGATCACGCTGACTCGGGTCGGAATCGCTGGTCCAGCGCTGAGGTACCTCGACATCGCGCCGCCGTTGCTACCATGGCCCGCCGACACCGCTGCGTTACGCCGCAAGTAGACGACCACCTCTGCCTCGTATCCCTCGGAAGACATTGACCCGCTCTGCTCTTGCCAGCTTTCCTGTCACCTCAACGTCTCATGTGATCCATTTAAAGGCGCGCGACGTAATACTACCGTTGCCAGTGTGGGCAACCCGGCGCAGCGGCGACTTCCTCCCCCAAGCCACAGCCGCTGCTCTCTGACGCTGCTCCGTAAGGTCATGACCAAATAGTAAAGAGCGTCGCACGGCGGGCGGAGTCCCTCTCCCGCCCGCCCCTTTTTTCCTCCAGCGCTACATAGCAACAAGGCCATTCTGCTCCAGAGCAAGTTCGCCTCGTAACTGCCACACTTGGCACCCATACTCAGAATCGATCTGAACAACCATAGGACTATGAGTAAGGGCATCAGACGTGCCGCGAGAGGCCTGTCAAGAAGTGCCGGTCTCTTCCCGTAATCTATTGATCAAATAGTGTGCGGCTTTGGGTCCGAAGACGCGGCCCCTACCGTTTGATTCCCACCATTCCTGAACCCGGGACTGCCGGAAGACCGCATAGAACTGATCTAAGTTGCGTTCGTAGGTCTCGGGGTAAATGAATGTCCCTGCCTCTTCGTAAACCATCAACGTATCAACAATTCCGAAATACATTCCCAACAAAAAATTGAACCGCACTTGCTCGGCATCGGGAAGCGAAAAAAAGTCTTTTATGCCCGTCTAGAACAGCTGCCAAGCTTCTCGTTCCGAAGCGACGATAGCGCTGTATTTTGCCCACACAGCTCGGCAATGGACTGCCCTCCGCGCAGTCCCGCCAGCACTATTCGAGTCTTTTTCAGAAGAGTACTGTTTTCGCGTCGCACGTCGGATGGATTTGACGTGTGCTTCCGTTGTTTCTTTCTTGCTCATGGTTGCTCTCTTTTGAGCTTCGACGAGCCAGATTTACTCCGATAACTATTTCCTACAACCTGACTCACAGGCGTTGAAAGGGAACGGTTGGTGGCTATGGGTGGACTTGAACCACCGACCTCAGCATTATGAGTGCCGCGCTCTAACCAGCTGAGCTACATAGCCATGCGTTCGGTTGGGTCGGGTCAGGCTTGCGCTGCGCCGGCCCAGTCAGGACGCGCGATCATCGGGGCTCGCACGCACCGTGTCAAGCGCAGCCAAAACACAAACCGCAGGTATTTCAATGTCGGATTTGACTGACAACGGCATCGTTGTGACGACTGTTGACGTAGGGCAGGAATGGCTCGATTACAACGATCACATGAACGTCGCGTATTACGTGATGGCGTTCGACTTTGGTATCGATGCGTTCAAGGACATCATTGGCATCACGCTTGAGTACATCGAGCGCGAGAAGCGTTCGACCGTCGCGCTTGAGTCACACATCAGTTATTTGCAGGAAGCGACGCTCGGCGATGCGCTTAGGATTGAAACGCGCATTGTCGATTTCGACGGCAAGCGCGTGCACTACTACCAGGAGATGTATCGCGGCGAGACGCTGCTTGCGATTCAGGAGACCTTGTCAATCAGCTTCAGCACCGAGAGCCGGCGCTCGTGCGAATTTGAAGCTCAGGTCCGTGAACTCTACCAGACGATGCTCGAACGACAGGGTCAGTTACCGCGCCCTGAAACTATCGGCAAACGGATTGGAATCAGGAAAAAGTAGGCCGCACCTCTACCGCTGGGACCTAACGCACGCCGAAAAAGAGGATTGTTTTGCCGCTGACTCTGAGCAAGTGCGTTCTTCCAAGGTTTTCACTATCCGACCGACCATTTCGCGGAAGCAGCCGACAATCCGTCCGATTTCCTAGCGGGTCACGCAGATTTGCATGCTGTCCGGATGGGTCATCGCATCGGGCTCCTTGTGCAGATCGAGCATGGCGCGCGTTACGGATAGCGCGCCGAGCAAGGCACTCGGGGTCGTCACCGCGCGCGAGGATGCCCGACGCCGCGGCAGGGGTGACAATCGGTTAGCGAACGGGTCGTTACGCTTCGGCGCCCGCCGCATCCAACACCGCTAAGAACACGCCTTCCAACGAAGTCCCATCGTAGCGCCGGTGAAGCTCGTCCACGGAACCATCGAACAGTAACTGGCCCTGATCGAGGAACAGTACGCGGTCGCACATGGTCTCGACGTCCGCCAACAGGTGAGTCGAAAAAAACATGCCCGTGCCGTCGCGACTGAGTTCGCCGAGCCGCACCCTGAACAGGGTCCGAGCCTTGGGATCGAGCCCGCTCATCGGTTCGTCCAGCACCAATAGCCGCGCCTTCGGCAGGATGCAGGTAATCAGGCCCAGCTTCTGCACCATGCCCTTGGAGTACTCGCGAACGGTTCGCGACAGCGCGCTGACATCACGTTCCAGTGCTTCGGCTTCGCGGCATACCGCAGCGCGCGAAAAGGCATGGCCACCCAATGCGAGGACGTAGCGAACCAGTTCGAATCCGGTCGCGAACGGCGGCGCCTTCAGAGTGCGGTGCAGACATCGACGATCAATCGGTACCGAAGCCGAGATTGGAACATATTGCGCCCGCAGCTTCGTGCTGGTTCATGCTGTAGAAATGCAAACCCGGAGCTCCGTGACTGACGAGGGTTTCGCAAAGACGCGTACCGACCTCGATGCCAAATGCCTGAATTGCTTGGCGGTCGTCACCGAAATCCCGCAACTGCATCATTATCCAACGTGGAATTTCGGCGCCGCACATGTCGGAGAAACGTTTAAGGTTGCTGTAATTGGTAATCGGCATAATGCCCGGGACAATCGGTATCTCGATGCCGACACCCCGACAACGTTCGATGAAGCGTGCGTAGGCATCCGGATTATAGAAGTACTGGGTGATCGCACCGTCAGCGCCAGCGTCCACTTTGCGCCGGAAATTGTCCAAGTCAGCGGACGCGCCGACAGCTTGCGGGTGAACTTCCGGGTAGGCAGCGACTTCGACATGAAACGCATCTGCGAAATTTTCGCGAATCAGCGCGACCAGTTCATCGGCGAAACGCAACTCGCCGACGCCGGTTGTACCCGAGGGCATGTCGCCCCGCAGGGCCACCAGGCGGGTGATGCCCGCGTCGCGGTAGCGTTCTAGTGTTTCGATAATGTCATTGACGGCAAAGCCGATGCATGAAATGTGCGGGGCGCT
The DNA here is from genome assembly GCA_964012875.1 of uncultured bacterium. Taxonomy (GTDB): domain Bacteria; phylum Pseudomonadota; class Gammaproteobacteria; genus CAXGUU01. The sequence continues at coordinate 728 of CAXGUU010000022.1, read as the reverse complement.
GTCGATGCCGGTTTCAGCACGTAACTCGAGGACCGTCTCGAGCGTCAGGGTTCGAGTACTGCCACCAGCACCAAAGGTGACCGAAAAATACTCCGGTTTGAGTGCCGCAAGCCGCTCCCGCGTGAGCTGAAGGCGTGTCCGCCCTTCCTCTGTACGCGGTGGGAAAAATTCGAAGCTGACGGCGACGCTCATGGAATCAGGGGTCCTAAGGGAGCACCGGTGGCGCCGGCTGCGTGCGGGTGCCTGCCGGAGTTGAACAATTAACCTCGATTATCGCTCGCCGGTGGGCAAACACCTAACCCGTCGTGGCGCGTGACCGCTGTGCTGCCGATTGGGACGCGCGGTCCAAGGCCATTTTTCGCGGCCGCAGAGTCGAGTAAAATGAATAGCGGTATTGATTGGAAACGTGCTCGATACCATTTCAAGTCTGCGGCGAAACTATCAAAAACGGCGACTTCGCAAACGTTAGGCCCGTTCCAAACGGGGACAGTGCATGCGGGTCGGCGTCGAACGCCGCCAGCCATACAAAAACGACGAGTGGCCCGGTTCCGGCATCAAAGGTACGGAGCGGGGCTGAATCCTGGATCACCCATCGAGGGAATTGACATGAATGAGCCGCAAGCGGCCGGGAAAGACCTTGGGGTCGATCCGACGCGGCGCGAACTGGCTAACGCCATTCGCGCGCTGAGCATGGATGCGGTACAGACCGCGAACTCCGGGCATCCGGG
>CAXGUU010000021.1:0-20158 GCA_964012875.1 uncultured bacterium | reverse complement strand
TTTTTAAATTCGTGTTGCCGCGTGGCCTGAAGAAAACATTGAGTCTCAACACAACACCGGCTGGGGCGACGCAAACGATTGCTGCTGACAGCCAGCGCCGCGTAATTCTGTTGGGTGGTTGCGCGCAACCGGCGCTGAATCCCGGGATTGATTTCAGTGCCGCCCACGTGTTCTCGCGCCTTGGTATTGAGCTTGTCGAGGTACCTTCAAACGGCTGTTGCGGGGCCTTGTCGAATCACCTTGGTGAAACCGAGGCTGCGGCAGCGTTTGCGCGCAACAATATCGACGCCTGGTGGTCGCATATCGAGGCGGGCGCCGATGCGGTGGTTTCGACATCCTCGGGCTGCGGCGTCGAACTCAAGGAGTACGGTCGCCTGCTGGCCGATGATGCTGATTATGCCGAGCGTGCCGCGCAGGTTGCGGAACTTTGCCGTGATCCACTCGAGTTACTTTCTCCAGAAGACATGAAGCCTTACGTTCAACCACCGGAGTCACTCAGAATTGCCGTCCAGGCACCGTGTAGCCTGCAGCACGGCCATAAACTCTCCGGGCGCCTGGAGCAAGTTCTGACCGAGCTTGGGTTTTCAGTCACAGTACCGCCCGAATCGCACTTATGTTGCGGATCCGCCGGCAGCTATTCGGTACTTCACCCTGCGACCGCGGATGCGTTGCGTACGCGCAAACTAGGCCATCTGGAGGCCGGTCGCCCGGATGTCATCGTGACTGCCAATATCGGCTGTCAGACCCACCTGGCAGCCGAAGCGTCCGTGCCGGTCAAACACTGGCTCGAATTTCTGGCGCCGTATTTATGCTGAACAGGTGCGCCGCTTTGTAGCCGCGTTCACCCGCGTGTGTGGAGTCAAAACGGTTCGGGTGCCCCGTCCCCGCGGCGGCTCGCTCAGTAGACGCGGAGGATTGCCGCGTCGCCCTCACCTTCGACGTACTCTTCAAAGCCATCGCCGGGCGGGTTGCCATCGTAGATCTCGAACTCTCGCTGTTGGCGCCAGGCTTCTCTGACAAAGGTATACGGGTCGAGCGCGGCCTGATCGCGAATACGAGTGGCGTCGAGCAGATTAGCCCTTGAATTCACGGCATTGACGAACCCTGCGGGTATCGTCACGACCGGTGTCAGGTAGGTCAGCGGGTTGAGAAGTATGCCCATGACTGGCGACCCGATATCGCGGTAAGAGCTCGGCCCCATCAACGGCAGCATCAGGTAGGCACCTTCGCCGGCGCCCCAGGTGCCAAACGTCTGGCCGAGATCCTCGTTCTGTTGAGGCAGGCCCATTCCGGTCGCCGGATCGAACAGGCCACCCAGGCCAATGGTGCTGTTGACGACGAATCGCCCTGAATCCTGGAAAAAGCGTCCGACTTTCCCCTGTAACAGGTCATTGGCGATGGTGTTCAGGTAGGAAACGTTATCGAAAAAGTTCGTCACTCCGTCGCGGACCGGGTCTGGCGTGACATCGACATAGGTCTTGGCTACGGGCTCCAGCAAGTTCTTGTCGAGGGAATCATTAAACGCGTAGAACTTGCGGTTGGTTGATTCGTGTGGATCGCCATTGTCACTGGTAACTGTAGACACGCAGCCCGACAAAAAGGCCAGGCTGAGAAGCACCGCCGATAGCGGTAACCAGGATCGAATTTGAATCATCGTAGTTTTCGGGATTCCGCGGGTACGTTTGTCATCGCGTTAATACTGCCACAACTGTTGCTGATTCGCACTATGCTGATTGTCGCCTCACGTGCTTCAGCGTCCCATTTGAGAAACTTTTGAGCGTAGCTTTTCAACAAGCGAATCAAGGCCTTCCAAGTTTATGACGGCGGTGTATTCGGCGCGCTTCAAGGACAGATCCGACACTCCCTGCGCGGTGACATTCACGATCTGCCAGCGTTCGTTGTTTTCGCGCAACATATAATTCAGCGAAATCGCTTCGCCGCCAGTCTTTACCAGTTCGGTTTTCACAACCGTGCCGCCACGCATCGGTTCTGTTGAGACGGTTCTGAATTGTTCTCCGCCGTAGCCGGAGAAATTCGACGCATAGGTTGCGGTACTGAGCTGCTGAAAAACCTCGAGAAATGAACGTTTCTGATCGTCGCTGGCGGTCTTCCAATTGCGGCCGGTAACAACCTTGGCGATGGTGGGGAAATCGAAATTGTTAGCGACTACACCTGATAATTTCTCGTAGCGGCCAGAAAAGCCTAGTGCTTCAGCGTCTCGCATCACTTCAAGCAAAGACGCATGCAAGGTTTCTACGACGGCACTGGCAGTGGGCTGCTCGGCCGTCGCTGGTTGTGATGAAGCCGCGACGCTCAGAAGCGCGGAAATAACAACAAATTTCAAGGTTCGAGGTTCCATAGTCCTGTGCTTAATCGATACTTATGGGACGGGTAAGTTCCTTTAATCGTTGTCTAAAGGCGCTAGCGCTCATAACTACGATTCTTCCAGCGACTCCGCTCACCGGACCAGTAGCGCCACGCAGACGTCCATGTCATTGCCAGATAGAGCGTTGCTGCCAGTGGTAGCGTAATTATCCACAGATGGGACAACCCGTAATAGCGAACGGTCGGCGAATACGACAAGCCCATGGCTGCATAGGCGCCCAGCGACATGACCTGAACCTCGGCTGAACCGGCAAGCAAGCCGACCGCCGGTGCCAGGAACGACAGGGCCAGCAGTACCGTGCAAACCAACAGCAGCGCGGTTGAGTAGCGCAGTTGAGTGAACGCGGTCCGCGCAACCATGTTCCAGATAGCCGCGAGCGTGCTATAGGGTCGTACTGCTTTGACGTCCTGGCTGAGGCCGATCCAGGTTTTGCCGCCGTTCGATTTGACCCGTTTCGCCAGCGTGCAATCGTCGATGATGGCGTCGTGCAGGGCGCTAAATCCGCCGATCATTTCGAGGTCAGCTTTCCTTAAGAGAATAAGGCCACCCGCGGCAGCGGCAACCTTGGAAGTCGGTTTGTTTGACAGGCTGAAGGGGTAGATTAACTTAAAGAAATATATAAACGGGGGCAGCAATAAACGTTCTGAGATCGATCCCATATGCAAATGCGCCATCACAGAGGTCAATGCAAGATCGTGGTCGCGTTGTAATTGCACCAGGCTTGGCAGGAAATCCGGCTCCAGCTCGATATCTGCGTCCATCAACAGCACGAACTCTGACGTGGCGACGCGCGCGCCTTGTTCCAGCGCCCAGAGCTTTCCACTCCAATCCGTTGGCGGGTCGGTGCCGTCAATGATTTTCAACGCACTCAGTTCAAGACCCCGGGCAATTGCGCCCGTGCCGTCGCTGCTCTGGTCGTCGATGAGGATGATTTCGTGGAGATTGCCCTGAGCATCTAGCGCTTTGAGCGTCTGTTCGATGCACTCGGCTTCGTCCCGCGCCGGAATCAGCGCCGTAATGTGGTCTAAAGCAACGTCGCCTCCGCTGCAGCCGGCTGAAATCCGCTCAGCCGTTGTCCATGGCCGCCAGGGTACGAGCAACAGTCCGACCCACATCAGCGTGGCAGCCGTTACGGCGGTAAACATTTCGAAGCGGCCTCAAAAATGATCTGTGGCAGACCCAATCGGGAGTACCCACGGCGATAAATGGCGCCAGGTGAAACCGTTGTCAGGCAACCCTCTTTTTGTTGCAACCGCTATTCGGCGTCGATTCTGCGACCAATTGCGGTTTGGTTTCCGGCTCATCGTCGTATTTGAACTCGACCTCAGGCGCCATATCACCCTCTGTTCGAGGCCCGAAGAGCGCAACTTTCGCGGCTTTCAGGGGGTGGCGGAAGGTATCGTTCACGGCAGTGGCTTCGTAACCGGAATGAACCATGCAGTCAGCACACTTGGGGTTAACACCTGTGCCATAGCGATCCCATTCGGTATCTTCGATCAATTCTTTGAAGCTGGACGCGTAACCTTCGCCGACGAGCAGGTAGCAGGGTTTCTGCCAGCCGAATACGTTCCGCGTCGGATTGCCCCACGGCGTGCAGTGATAGGTCTGGTTGCCGGCAAGGAAATCCAGGTACAGGCTCGACTGGTTGAAGCGCCACTTACGTCCACGGCCCATGGCGAACAGATTGCGGAACAGCTGCTTGCTGCCGAGGCGCTTGAGAAACACGTCCTGTCGTGGCGCGCGCTCGTACCAGTATCCAGGCGAAATGGTAACGCCTTCGACACCCAGTTCCATCATGTCATCCATGAAACCAGCGACTTCATCGGCGGCTTCACCCTGGAACAGGGTGCAGTTAACGGTCACCCTGAAACCGCGGTCCAGCGCTTTGCGGATGACGGCAACGCACTTATCGTAGACGCCGTCGCGGCAAACCGACGCATCGTGGCGATCGCGATTGCCGTCAAGGTGCACCGAGAACGTCAGATAGGGCGACGGCGAGTAGTCGTCCATTTCCCGATCGAGTAACAGTGCGTTTGTGCACAGGTAAACGAATTTACGGCGATCGATGTAGCCCTGAACGATCTGCGGCATCTCCTTGTGGATCAACGGCTCGCCACCCGCGATCGAGACAATTGGCGCCCCGCATTCGTCAATCGCCTGCATGCAGTCGTCGAAACTCAGGCGCTTGTTGAGTATCTCGTCAGGGTAGTCAATCTTGCCGCAACCGGAACACGCCAGATTGCAGCGGAACAAGGGTTCAAGCATCAGTACCAACGGGTAGTGAGTGTTGCGTTTTAGTTTCTGGCCGAGAATGTAGCGACCCACGCGGTATTGCTGGACTAGCGGAACACCCATGTTAAAACCTTGTCAATAGTGTTGAAATATTATTGGGTTTCAGTCAATTGCGGGCGGTACCGCTATGGCGCGCAACCTTACTTTAAGCGCTGTTCAAAGTACAGTCTGGCACCGGAACGGGGGGTGAATTTCGCCGCCGACGCTGCGTGGATTCTGGTCCTGTAAAGTTGCGGCAACAGACTGCGACTGGCCGTGGGTTTGCTTGCAAGCCCTCATAGCGCTGCTCATAATCCACGGTCCGCCGCGTTGCCGATTCTCCGGAGTTTTTGCCCACGATGTCCCAGACCCAGCTGTACCCGTTGCTCGACGGTATTGATTCGCCCGCAGATTTGCGCGCACTACCGGAGAAGGAGCTGGTCGCCCTGGCAGCCGAACTGCGCGCATTTTTGCTGGCGTCTGTATCGAGCAGCGGTGGGCATTTTGCGTCAGGCCTGGGCTCGGTTGAACTGACGATTGCACTGCATTATCTCTACAATACGCCCGACGACCGCATCGTCTGGGATGTCGGTCATCAGGCCTATCCGCACAAAATCCTCACCGGGCGCAAAGGTCGCCTGGAGACCATCAGAAAGTGGGAAGGACTCGCGCCGTTTCCGAAGCGCGAGGAAAGTGAATACGACACCTTCGGCGTCGGACACTCGAGTACGTCAATCAGTGCCGCGCTTGGCATGTCAATTGCGAGCAAGCTGACGGGCTCGGGACGCAGGGCGATTGCCGTGATTGGAGACGGCGCCATGACCGCAGGTGTCGCCTTTGAAGCGCTGAATCACGCTGGCGATTTGGGCAGCGACATGCTCGTGATCCTCAACGACAACAATATGTCGATATCACCCAATGTGGGCGCGCTGTCTAATCGATTTGCGCAGATTCTTTCGGGCAAGCTCTATACGACAGTTCGCGAGGGCAGCAAGAAGGTATTGTCCCAAATGCCGCCAATGTGGGAACTCGCGCGGCGCGCAGAAGAGCACATGAAGGGCCTGGTTGTACCGGGCACCCTGTTTGAGGAGTTTGGCTTCAATTACATCGGTCCAATCGACGGGCACGATTTGCCCGCGCTTCTGAGTACGATGCAGAACATTCGCGAATTGCCCGGGCCGCAGTTCCTCCACGTCATTACACAGAAGGGCAAAGGCTATGCGCCGGCTGAAGCTGACCCGGTCAAATATCATGGCGTGACGCCCTTCGACCCGGCTGTCGGCATCGTCAGCTCGGGCGCCAAAAAAGCGCCGAACTACAGCGACATTTTTGGCACCTGGGTATGCGACATGGCAGCGCGCGATTCCCGCCTGGTCGCGATAACGCCGGCGATGCGTGAGGGTTCGGGCCTGGTTCGATTCGAAAAGGAATACCCTGATCGTTATTTCGATGTGGCGATCGCAGAGCAGCATAGTGTCAATGTTGCCGCCGGCATGGCCTGCGATGGTCTGAAACCGGTTGTCGCCATCTATTCGACGTTTTTGCAGCGTGGTTACGACCAGGTCATTCACGATGTCGCTAATCAGAATTTGCCGGTCCTGTTCGCCCTTGATCGTGCCGGCCTCGTCGGCGCGGATGGCCCGACCCACAACGGCAGTTACGATATTTCCTTTTTACGTTGTTTGCCAAACATGACGGTAATGGTTCCGGCGGACGAAAATGAATGCCGCCAGATGCTTTATACCGGCTTTTCGCTCGACTCACCGTCGTCGGTGCGTTACCCGCGCGGCACGGGTCCCGGCGTTGATATCGCCGAGGAGATGACAGCCTTGCCAGTCGGTAAAGCAGAAGTCCGCAGGCAGGGCAAACGGATCGCGATCCTGGCGTTCGGTTCCGTTGTCAGTATAGCCGGGGTCGTCGGCGAGTCACTTGATGCGACGGTCGTCAATATGCGTTTTGTGAAACCACTGGATGAAGATCTCGTAATCGAGATGGTGCAGTCGCATGAACTCGTGGTCACGATCGAGGAGAATGTGATCGCGGGTGGTGCCGGGAGTGCAGTCAGTGAATGTCTCGCCGCCGCCGGGGTCGATGCCCGTGTTTGCCACTATGGCTTGCCGGACCGGCTGGTACAGCACGGTTCAAGGGACGACATGCTGCGTGATGCCGGATTAACGTCCGAGGCGTTCGAGCGATTTGTGGCTAGTCGCCTGCAGTTGTTGGACGGAGCTGAGCCGAAAGCCAAACGCGCCTGAGATTACCGCGTTTCAGTCGTTGGTTGGCTTACGGCGCGCCGCCGATGACCGAGGTGAGTGTTTCGCACAGACGTTTTACGTCGGCCGAGGTGATTTCCCCCATCATCGAAATCCGGAAAAGCGTTTGGGCAAGCTTGCCCTGTCCGGCGTAGATAATGAACCCTTCTGCTTTAAGGACGTCGTGCAAACTCTGGTAGCTGGTGTTTGCCGGAAGCGCAAACGCGTTGAGTACACAAGATGAATCCCTTGCCGGCAACAAACCTTCAATACCGAGCCCCGCAAGGGTTCGTCTGACTGCAGCCATGCGCTCGGAAAATAACTGGTGCCGTGCAGGCAGTCCGCCTGTTGCAAAGAACTCATCGAGCGCGGCGTCAAGCGCGTAAAATGTTTGAACTGACTGGGTGAATGGGGTGCCGCCGGTTTCCTGTTGCGAAAAGTAGGCGCGCAGGTCGAGATAGACCGAACGTGGTTGTTCGCTTTGGCGCAGCATCGTTTCGCGTTCAGCAATGACAAATGATGTGCCAGGTACGCCGTGAAGGCATTTATTGGATGTCGCTGCGCACGCCTCCAACGCAGGGTGGGAGAAGTCGATGGCTTCGGCTCCGAAACTGCTCACGCCGTCGAGCAACACTTTAACGTTCGCGGCGGCGCAGATATCTAACAGTTCGGCCAGCCCATTCAACCGACCTGTCGTCGTTTCATGGTGAACCACGGTGACATGGCTGACAGCGTCCGTTGCCAGTCGACGCTCCAGTGCCGGAAGATCGATCGCGCTGCCCCATTCGGCGTGCAGAGATTCAGTCTCGATTCCATGCGTGCGCGCGATCTTGCTCATACGTTCGCCGTAGACACCGTTTTCGATGCTGAGAAGCCGACCGCCGCCTGGAATACAACTGGAGACCATCGCTTCAATGGCTGCCGTACCCGATCCGGTCAGTAGAATCGCGGCCCATCGATCGGTATGCAGGTCGTAAACCCGCAGCAGCTTTTCGCGCAAACCTTGTTGCAGCGATACGAACTCTTCTTCCCTGTGGCACAGGTCAGGACGGCTAAGCGCGTCTCTAACGTGTTGGCTAAGGGTTACAGGGCCGGGGTTGAGGAGTATCGTTTTCACGTCGTGGTCCCAATGTGATGCATCAAACGCCGCGCGACGTCCGCGGGTGCAATCGTCGGTCTAGGCAGCGGATCGATGGTCCCGGCAGCAGTTTTGAAATGGATGAAATGCGTGCCCGCATTTTTCCTGGCCGGCGCATTCAATGCGTTTGCAATGTCTTCCAGGCGCTCGCTTCTGGTCACAGTGCCATAGCCACAAGCGGCAGCAATCCCCGCAAAATCTGTCGACGCTGTCACAGTCCCCTGGCCGCCGGTCGAGTCATGCACTTCGTTGTCGAGCAACAGGTGCACAAGATTGCCTGGATTGTAGTGGCCAACGGTCGCGAAGTTTCCCAGCCGCATGAGCCCGGCGCCATCGCCGTCGACGACAATGATGCGCAAATCCGGTCGGGCCAGCGCGAGGCCAAGCCCGAGGGATGACGCGCAACCCATCGACCCAACCATGTAGAGGTGATTCGGCCGATCATTGAGCGCGTACAACTCGCGGCCGGTAAAACCGGTGGTGGCAATGACAACATCTCGCGCGGGGTCGCTGTTCGCCACCAGGCGCTCAAGTACGGCATTTCGAGACGCGCGTCCTTCGTGGTCGAGCGAATGTCCCGACCCGCTGACAGCAGCCTGATCGCGGTGGCCTGTGCGTGGCTTAGCTTTCAATTCGAACGGTGCGCAAGTCCCTTTACTCATGACGAGTGCATGCGGGCGGGCATTCTCCTGAAAGCTCTCTTCGACAGCATCGAGAGCTGTCGGGATCGCCGTTGCTTCGCCGGGGAATGATGTTGTCGGTACCCGCATCGTTGCGAACATCTGCTCAGTAATCTGCCCCATGAGTTCGTGTTGCGGCTCGTCACTGACCCCGGGTGCGCCGCGGTGCGTACAGATCACCAATATCGGAATCCTGAAGGTATGGCTGAGCGAAGTCAGGGGGCTGACCGCGTTTCCCAGCCCCGAGTTCTGCATCATCGCGACACTGCGTTTGCCACCCAGGGCGGCCCCGGTCGCAAGCGCTACGGCATCGCCTTCGTTGGCAGCAGAAATATAATGCAGGTTGTGGTCGCTGATGACGTAGTTGATGAACGGCGTGAGGAACGAACAGGGAACGCCGGCATACCAGTCAAAGCCGCGCTCCCTGGCAGCGTCGACGAATTGATGTGCCTCAATCATGCCAACAGGCCCTAGTGTTGCGAGGTAAAGCTGCCGGCATTTTCCAAATCCTGCAGCGAATTGACATCCAGCCAGTGCCCGTGGATGTATATCACGCGAATCGTACGACCTTCGTGCACCAGATAGTTGATCAAATCCCGCATGACCAGCTGGTCAAAATCGGCCCTTTGTTTCAGCGTTTCCAGTGCTTGCTCAAGCCACGTCCGGCCCTCGCCATACGCTCGCAGCATGCCTATCCATCGCCCATGAGCTTGTATGCCCGCGTTTTGCTCCGCGGTCGCCAGTGCATTCAGCACAATGTCGCGACCCCACAAGGCACGGTCATCAGCCGCTGAGCAAAATGCGAAGTCGGGCGCACCGCTGGCTGCGGCCCGGTCGGACTGTGAGTCCACCACCACGGTTAGTTCTCGGTCGGATTCCATCAGTCCGCGCAGTATGTAGCCTCGAAAAACCAGGTCGCCGTACATGATGACCATGTCGTCGCGAAAACTGGTTCGGGCGCATTCCAGCGATGCGAGTTCGCTGGTCGAGGCGTAATTCTCGTTGACGATGATTTCAACGCCCTTGTGGTCTATGGCATCGGCTTTGTAGCCGGCAACCACCGTAATTTGCTCTATGTGTTGTTTGCGGCAGCGTTCAATCAGGCGTTGCAGGAGCGGCTTGCCGTTCACGTTCAGCATAACCTTGGGTCGGTCGTCGGTGAGATGCGCCATCTCGTCGCCACGGCTGGCGGCGAGCACAATTGCGCTCGGTGCCCTGCGCGTACCAGAAAAGTAGCGGCGTTCAGCATCGGCTAGTTCGTCCGCCCCCTGTAGCCGGAAAATCTCTTTTACTGAGGCGATGTCATCTTCGATTTCAATCAGTGTTTGACTGTCAAAGATCCGTGTAGCTGTATCCTGCATCGCAGTAACAGCGCTGCGCAGCATGTGGTTGGCCCAGATCACCAGGCTGATTTTTGCCTTGCGGAAGACATCGGTCGGCGTGCTGTAGTACTTGGTGGGGACAATGACTAGCGGCGATCGTCCCGCCCATTCGTTGGCAAATTCGAGAATCTGATCGGGCCGCGAGAGTGCGCTGTGGATCAGAATGCCGTCGGCGCCGGCGCGGTGGTAAGCCTCTGCCCGTTTCAGCGCCTCGCTCGTGTCCCAGCCGGCGATGAAAGCCTCCACGCGTGCGATGATGCAAAAGTCGTCATCAGTTTGTGAGTCTTTACCAGCCTCTATCTTGCCGCAAAATTCGTCGATATCCGCGAGTTCCTGTTTGTCACCGTCGATAAAACTATTGGTCTTCGGAAACAGTTTGTCTTCGATGCAGACTCCGGCAATCCCTCGCTGCTCGAGCTTACGCACCAGGCGACGCATGTTGTTGAAGTTGCCGTAACCGGTGTCGCCGTCGAGCAGGATCGGAACGCTCGTGACGTCGGCCATGAACTCGACCATGTCGACGATTTGGGTCCAGCTTGCTTCGTTGTTATCGCGCACGCCGTACTGGGCGGAAAGCGCAAGCCCGCTTGCCCAGATGCCCCTGAAACCCGCCTCCTCGGCGATTCGGGCCGACAGACCGTTGTGTGCTTCAAGAATAAATTCGAGTTGAGCTGACTGTAAGAGTGAGCGGAGCTGCGAGGTTTTCGCGATCATGGTTCAGCTGCTATTTTCCAGGAGCGGTAGGATCTGGTCCTCCGCACGTGTAATGTCTTCGGGAAAGTCGATTTCGACCCAAGGCAATCCGGTCACATTGACTATGTCAATTTTGTGAGACGAGCTTAAAGCGATTTCGCGCAGCAGCTCCTCGTGGGGCAGCTCGCGACGCCCGTCGGCTACGTACCGCGCCGACCGGGTTGCGAGCGACCTGGCGCAGTCGGGCGTAAAGCGGAAAAATCCGACCGATTCACCGATTCGATTATAAACAAGGCCGTCGGGCAGTTGTTTACGAAATTCGACGATCTGGTCACCGTCGATGCAGATTTTGACGGGTTCATCGCCTGGTTCGAAGTCTTCGTCGAGCAGGAAGTAGTTGCCGCGCGGCGCCCGTACCAGCTGCTCAAGAATTTTGCTGTGATACAAAACGTCCGCGTCCATCAGTACGACGTCGTCGCCCGACAGAAGTGCCTGCCGCGCGGTCCACAGGCTAACGATTGAGCCCAGACGGTATAGCGGATTGAAATGGACGATGGTGCGGACGCCGCCAAAACGTCGGGCGGCGGCGACAATGGCATCGGGCTGGTAACCAAGAACCAGGGTCAGGCCACTGACGCCGAGTGATTCGAGATTTAGCAAGTGCCGCTGAAGCAGCGAACGATCGCCGAGTTCAAGGAGGCATTTCGGACCGGCATGAGCGGCGCTGATGCGATCGCCGACACCTGCCGCCAGGATAATTGCGTGCACGTCCTTATTCGCGAGGCGTGTTTGGCTTGGCGAAGACCTGCCGGAACCCGAAATAGGCGATGGAGTCTTTCATGTTCGAGACAAAGCGCAGCAGCGGGTTCATTTCGTGACTGGTTACGAATTCCAGCGTGAGCGCAATGCGGCGCTCATTCTCCCCACACGGCGTGACCCGATGCCACAACTTGTCGCCGTTGAAAAAGACCAGGGTCCCGGGTTTAAGCGACGTCGTCCCGAGTTGGGCGCGTTCGGGATCGTCACGGAAGAGCTCGTATTCGAGTTTGCAGCTCGATTCGTCGACGAGGCCGATGAGCACTGTATAGCGCGCGCCCTTGTAGTACGACGTATCGTAATGATAGCCAATATGGTCGCCCGCTTCGGTGTAGTAATACAGGGCGTAAGTGTGCGGGTCATCATCCGGACACGGCTTGAGTGAGCGATTACACAGCGCACACAGCAGCTCGCTAAGCCCCTCACTTCGATATAGCTCGGCGAAGGTTGGCGCGTATCGATCAAGATCGAAGCGCGAGATGCTGCCTCCTTTTTTGTGGCGCGGAATGAAATTTCGATGCACGCGCGGCTCAAGTGACGGCAGACAATCAAGCAAGGGCGCGATGGCGTCAGCGGAGAAACAATCATCGATGGCGATGAATTCATTCTGCCGGGCGAACGTCGATTTGAGTCTCGCGATATCGAGCGTTTCTAAATTTGGCTGAATCCGCGTGGCGGTCGGGACGTGTCGTTCGGCGCTTGACATGGCGCGGGCAGGGTACTGTGGCAGTCCTGTCGCCGCAAGCAAGGACACCATTCAGAGTTGCCATCGACATCGCCCTAGGCGTGGGCAATGGAGGCTCGCTTTATCGTCGGTCGGCGGCGTGCCCGGCTGAAGAGGCTGCTTGTATCAGTGGTCCAGAATGCCGTGTGCCTTAAACCATTCAAGCGCGTCAGTGATCGCCTCTGCGGCCGGTCGCGTCCGGTAATCCAGTTCGGTCTGTGCGCGTGTACTGTCGAAGAACATCTTTTTTGCCGCCATGCGAAGCCCATCGATCGTTGCCTGGGGCTCGGGGCCATTGGTCAGGGCGGCCCACAATTCCGAAATCCAGGCGACCGGGTATACGGCCTGCCTTGGCAGCCGGACCTTGGGTGCCGGTCTGCCGCGCCAGCGAGCGACCACGGACAGAATCTCGCGCAGGCTCATGTTGTCGCCGCCGAGAATATAACGCCGGCCGATCTGACCGCGATCGAACGCCAGCAGATGGCCATTGGCAACGTCATCAGCATGCGCCACGTTGAGGCCGGTATCAACGAAAGCCGGAATCCGTCCAAGTGCGGCATCCCGAACAATCCGGCCCGTTGGCGTTGGCTTGATGTCCCTAGGCCCGATTGGAGTGGATGGATTGACAATGACGGCCGGCAGACCATGGTCGGCGACCAGTTCGTCAACAACCCGCTCCGCGAGGTACTTCGACCGCTTATAGTGTCCGATCATGTTGTCCAGGCTCACGGGTGTGTCCTCATCGGCCGAACGGCCGTCGCTGAAAACACCGAGGGTCGCGACACTACTGGTGTAAACGATGCGTTCGCACTGTGCATTCAGCGCTGCTGTCATAAGCTTTCGCGTACCTTCGACATTGCTGTCGTACAAAATCTGCGGGTCGCGAACCCACAAACGGTAATCGGCGGCGACGTGGAAAAGGTATTTAGCGCCCGCACAGGCCCGGGCCAGAGAATCGGCATCGCGAAGATCGCCGTACGTAATCTCAACATCAAGCCCTTCGAGATTCGCGCGATCACTGTGCTCCCGCGTCAGTACCCTGACAGCATCGCCCCGGTCGAGCAGCAGGCGCACCACGGCGCTGCCTAAAAATCCGCTCGCGCCTGTTACCAGTGTCGTCATCAGTCGTTGCCAGACCTCGCCATGACTCTGCGATAGTCGCGTAAGACGATCATCGACGCCGCCGGCGCGCCAACGGCCGCGGCATACAGAAACCACTCCAGGCCGCCGCTCAAAGTCACGAGGGGGATCAAATACAGCACATCTTCGGCTTCAAATCCCGCCCACTGCGGTTGTTGTGTGACCGTTTTTCCGTGCGCATTTTCCATCTGGTTGCGCAATTGAAAAATCAGCGCGACCGCAAGGCCAGCCAGCAGACCCATGGCGCTTGCCCAATGCCCGAGCTCGCCGTGCGACAGGCCGATCCCGATGCCAAGGAACATGCCTATCGTAACCAACGCGTCCGACGCCAGATCGAAAAAATGCCCGAACCGGCTTGATTTACCACCCAGGCGGGCGAGTTCGCCGTCTGTGTGATCGAGAAAATTGGAGAGCACAATCAGCCACGATGCGAGCGTGGCATGGGTGCCGCTGGCGAAGAACCATGCCCCGGCCAGGCCCACGACCAGTCGTAAGGCAGTGAAGTGATTTGGCATCACGACGCTGGAACCGATGAATGGTCGAATCAGCCAGGCAGCCGCGCGTGCGTCCCAGGGTTTGTCGTGGGATTGAATGCGCGACGTGAGCTCAGTTTGCGGTTCGTGTTCTGGTGCAGTCACTAAACTTCTTCCACGTCAATGAATCGATCAAGCAGTGCTGGTAACACGACCAGCATGCAGATCAGCGTCATCGCGAGCCCGACGCTCAGCATCACGCCCATGCTGGCGGTACCGTCGTGCGGTGAAATGGCGAGGTTGCCGAAACTCGCAGCGGTCGTCAAAGCGCTGAACAGCACGGCGCGAGCGGTACTTGAACGTAGCAGCGGTCGCCGGTCGTCGCCCGGATGCTTGTAGCGGTGGACAATATGCAAGGCGCTGTCGACCCCGATACCAAGCAGTAACGGCAGCGCAATGATGTTCGCGAAGTTGAACGCGATGCCCGCGGTGACACAGATTGCGGTCGTAAACAGACCTGCAAGCAGTAGCGGGACCAGACAAATCATGACTTCAGCAGGTTTTCGCAGCACGAACCACAACACCATGCTGATCAAAATCCCGGCGGTGATAAAGGCCTGCGCAAAGGCATTAATGACCGCTCTGCTGGCCTCGAGATTGATCACCGGCGTGCCAGTCAGTGTGCTACCGGCGCGGCCGCGGACAGTTTCAACGAACGCGACCAGTTCGGTGTTGTCCTCAAGATCAAGACCCGGCTGAATCTCGATTCGACTGTACCCGTCGGCGCTGCGCCACCGCTGCGCGAGGTCTTGTGGCAGTTCGCTGTGGTCAAAAGACTGCGGTTCGAGCGCACGATTGAGTTGCTCAATCTGCGGCAGAAAATTCTTCAGTAACTTCGTATCGAGGCTCGCCAGCAAGGCCGCACGATCCTCGGCCGAGCCTGTGCGAAGCTCGCTCTGAAGCCTGGCAACGTAAGATAAAAGGGGGGTTGTTGCACGATCTCCCAGCAACGTGGATTTCAGATGGGCGAGCGCCTCGGAGGCTGCCGTTTCGTCGACAGGGTTGCGGACTCCGGCCGCTATCGGCCCGCCCAGCGCCCAGTAGAGGTCGTCAATCATTTGCAGCTTTTCGGCCTGCGCACGTGGTACCAGGTCATCGATTGTCGTCACCGAAGCGACCCGGTCGTTGGATTCCAGCGCCTCTGCAAGCTGTCGGCCAGCATCAGGGTCGCGCGTAAGGACCGAAACGGTATGCAGAGGCTGTTCGCCATCTTCTGCCAGCGCACGCAGGGTGAGCACCGATTCAGCGCCCTGGTCGTTGAGATGCAGTGGATTCAGATCGAATTGAGTTCCCGGTAAGGTCAACGCGGCCGCAGCCGTGAGGAGCGTCGTGGCGGTCAGGATCGTACCAGCGGGGATTCGCTTTCCTGAGCCGGGCTTATACGCCGATGCGGGCCTGGCCGCGCGTGGTGGCGGCAGACGACTGAGTAGCGCTGGCAACAGCGTAAATGTGGTTGCAAGCGCAATCAGCATACCCACACCTGAAATAAGGCCCAGTTCAGCGACGCCGCGATACTCGGTCGGGATGAATGCAAAAAATGCGATTGCAGTGGTGATGGCGCAAAGCAGAATCGACTCGCCGATATGCGATGTTGCATAAATGACGGCCCGGGTTTTTGATAGCTCTCCACACAACTCGCGATAGCGAAGCCCCACATGAATCGCGAAGTCGACCCCCAGTCCCACATACAGCACCGCAAACGCAACAGAGATCATGTTCAGTTTGCCAACCAGTAAACACGCAGCGGATGCAGTGAGTACGAGACCCGTGCACAAAGTGAGCAGAGTCGCGACGACCAGGCTGCCGGATCGGAGGCCGACTATCAGGCAGGCGGCGACCATGGTCAAAGCAAGAATAGCTGCTTGTTCGGCGCCACGGATTACCGCTGAAAGTTCGTCATGTGCCAGCGCCGCAGCGCCGGTCAGGCGCACGGTGACGCTTGAGTTGCGATCAAGTTCGGCGATGTAGCTGTGCAGCGCGTCCATTGCCGGTTTGGCTGGCAGGATCTCCGCGTAATCGAGCTTTGGCGTGACGGTGAACACCAGTCGCTCAGCTCCATCCACTGCCTCCGAACGCATCAGGTTCTGCCACGACATAGGCACATCGTGGCCGTTCAAGACTTCGCCGATGGCCTGAGCGATGGTATCCACGAACCTGCCAGAATCGGGCGTCGCGTCGTCGTGCGTCATGATCTGATTGAGCAGATCGAGCAATTTGACCAGACTCGGTTCGGCCGCGAGAGAGCCGAGGATCGCCTGACTGCCGGCGATGTCGTTGGTCAGTGATTCGAGATCATCGATCGCCAGGTAAAGCAGTTGATTACGCTTGAGGAATGGCGAGTCAAGCGGGTTGAAAACAGCTTCGAAGTGCGGGCTCGTCTGAGCTTTCGCAGCTATTGCGCTTGCGGTCTCGCGCGCAAGCTCGGGTGTCGCAGCGTTGACTACGACGACGATGGTATCGGAGAAATAGGGGAATTCGCGTTTGAATTCATCGTAGGCTATGCGCCAGTCCAACGTTGGTGACAGCATTTCAGCTGTATCAGTACTGATGCCGATGTTCCTTGCGGTGTAAACGCCGCCTGCGACCGCCAATACCAGCGCAAGGGTGATCACCAGTCCTGCACGGCCTACGCTGAACGCGACGACGCGCTCCAGTCTGGCCAGCATCGCGCTGTTTCCGAAAGTCAATTCCGTCATGTGTCTTGCAGCCAGCGGGCCGCCTGTCGTAACGATTTTTCCGCGCGCTGAAAGCGACGTGCCAGTGCCAGCAGCGCCCGGAACTCACGGGGCTGTTTGCATAGCGCTGTCAGTACCGCGGCCGCGCTGGTCGAGCCGTCGTCGTTGAGCCCGGCAAGTGCGGCGGCAGGCACATCGAAATCGACTTCGTCGCTGATCGCGCGCACGGCGGCAAACCCGACGCCTGATGCCTGAGCGGTTCGGGCCACCGCTGCGGACTCCATATCAATGGCGATCGCGTTCATACGAGTACCTGCCGCCTTTTTGTCTCCGGTCCTCATCAAGGGAGTTTCCAGCGACAACACCCGCCCGCGATGTAGCGTTGGAGCTGCCTGGAGTCGCCCGAACAGGGTGTTATTCAGTGCTCTGTCACAATTGAAATTGCCCGCTTGCTCTGTCGCAATCGATTCGGCAAGAACCAGAGTGCCGGCTCCGAGGCGTGGATTCAAAGCACCCGCTACACCCCAGCACAGCAGTGCATCGCAACCGTCGCGGAGCAAAAGCTGAGCAGCGTGACGAGCATTCGTCTGCCCTGGTCCGGAGACCCGCAGCGTGTAGGTTGTGCCGGCCCAAAGCTTGCCGCCGGCGGCGCCTAATGTCGCACCTTCGGTTTTCATCGCCGCGATGATTCCGATCTGCATGGCTTGTGCTTACCCCGCTAGGAGGGCAGGCGGTTTCCGGCGATATCGGCGATGCTGTCTATCGGGGTGATGATGTCGCGTCGCGGCAAACCTATTGACGCGATGCTGAACAAGCCCTTCAGTCCGGTATCGAGACGGACACAGGCGCTCGACGCCAGGACCGTCGCTTTTACGGCATTGCGGGAGATCTTGACATCCTGAGCATGGCTGAAACCGCGATGATTGTTCAGTTTACGGAGTGTCAGCACGGCCATGCCGAGCGCCCACAGGCAGAACTTTCGAATGCCGGGTTCGCTGGACGGGATGATCAGCGTATACCCCAGCGCGTTTTTTATATGGCCGTGCGCAGTCGCGATCAACTGCCCGAGCGCACGCTCGAAGCCCGCGCCACCTTGTCCCGGTGCAACGTCGCTCAAGGTTACGCCCTCGTGCGCGAAAATATCCCGCGGCAACCAGCACGCGCCGCGCTCGCGGTCGTCCCAGATATCCTTGAGGATATTTGTCATCTGCAAACCCTGACCGAAAGATACGGCGAGATGCATCATTTCAGTCTCCCGTTTCTTAAGCGCCGGCAGATATTCGCAAAAGAGCGTGGTCAGCATTTCTCCGACGACGCCAGCGACGTAATAGCAGTAACGATCCATTGCGTTCTGGTCGTCAACGCCGTCGAGGGTTTCTTGACCCTGATAGAAGACCATGCCTTCAGCCATAATACGGACGCAGCGCGCCATGGCCGCGCGCTCGGCTTTATTGAGGTCATGAGTGATGCGAATGACGGATTCTGTTTCGCGGATCAATTCGCGTTCGGCCGCTGTCGCATGGGCGGCCAGCCGTGGCGCCAGCTCCGAGGCGAATGGTGATGCCGGTTCGTCGCCCTCAACAATAGCTATGAACTGTTGTGAGAATCGCTGCTTGTCGTCGAAAGGCAGATCGGCATCGTCTTCAATGGTATCGGCGATGCGACACAGCAGATAGGCGTTTGCTACTGCACGGAACAACGCTGGTGGCAATTGCGGAATGGTCAGCGCAAACGTGCGGGAAACGCCTTGTAATATGCGGTTTTGAAAGGCTTCGTCGTGCTTGCTTGGCGGCGAGCTCATAGGGTGCGCTTGAGCGGGTTTTGTACTGGACCGGGATATTACACGGCACTGACCACTGTCGCAGCCACCAGCGAGGGTATGCTTTAGCCTATGCTCGGATGCCGCTCGGGAAAAAATCGGGGTAAAGCGTGAAGTTACCGATAAAGATCGATTCAACCAGTAATGGCGAATTCGTTCCGCGACCGCTTGAACCGATTAATATCGTCGCCAATGAGTCCGCGCGCGCTGAGCTCGCAAAGGCGGCAAGGCGCATAGGGATGCCGCGTAGGACGTTTGTGCAGACGGCAGCCGCGGTAGCCACCACGCTCGCGGCGTTCAATAAAGTCAATGCCGCCGCAGGTCGCGACGGCGGTTTTTTTGCGGTGAGTCACGATGCGCCGCTCGAGCCAGCGCTTGCGCAAAGCGAAATTGGCGGTAACGAGTTCATTTTCGACGTTCAGGGCCATTACGTTGTGCCGCCGTCACTGGCGCAAACCCTGAAACCTCGCTGCGGCGAACAGCATGCAGCACTGGACCGCGACTACATGCGCTGTATCGGTGCAGACAGTTTCATCAAGGATATCTTTTTCGACAGCGACACCGACGTCATGGTGTTGTCGTTCATTCCCAGCCGTCGTGATGATGAGCCCCTGACCGTCGCCGAGGCTGCCGCCACGCGCGAATTGGTGGAGCAACTTCAGGGTACTCGCCGGCTTATGATCCATGGACGCGTTAATCCCAACCAGGCGGGCGACGTTGAGGCGATGGCAGAGCTGTCAGGTCGCTGGCACGTTTGTGCGTGGAAATGCTACACACAATGGGGCCCCGACGGACGCGGTTTTTATCTATTCGAAGACGCAGGGCTCGCAATGATCGAGCGCGCACGAGCCCTTGGCATCAAGACTATTTGCGTACACAAGGGTATTCCTTTCGGTCGACGCTCTTACAAACACTCCACCTGTGTAGATATCGGCGTGGTTGCGCGGCAGTACCCGGACGTGAATTTTCTGGTGTACCACGCCGGTTATGTGCCCGGATCGCCTGAAGGCCCTTATCGGCCCGGGCGCAGGGATGGCGTGGACGAATTGATCGCCAGCGTTGAACGCGCCGGACTTGGACAACACAGCAACGTCTACGCTGAACTTGGATCTACCTGGCGCATGTTGATGCGCAACCCGGAAGAAGCTGCGCATTGTGTCGGCAAGTTGTTGAAGCATCTTGGCCCCCGCAATGTACTCTATGGTTCGGACTCCGTCTGGTACGGATCGCCCCAGGACCAGATACAGGCGCTTCGCGCGTTCCGCATTGCGCCGGAATTTCAGGAACGATTTGGTTACCCGGAGCTTGATGCAGCGCAACGTGCGGCGTTACTCGGCCTGAACGCCGCACGTGTCTACGGCATTGATCCGCAGGCGCATCGGTCAATCAGCGGTGATGATGCCCTCAGCGCCGCGCGTGAGGCCTATCGTGGAGAACCCACTGCACATTTCGAAACTTATGGCCCGCGAACCCGTCGTGAATTTTTACAGCTGTGGCGGCAGCACGGGCGACAACGAACCTAGCGGGCTACTCACAGACTCCAGTGGAGATTGTTGGCGCCGGGCCTCATTGACTGGCATAAATGCCAGATCTCGTCCCACGCGCGTCGCGGGTCACCGCCTGCGTGACGACATGCTTCAGCGAGGTGG
>CAXGUU010000020.1:0-20638 GCA_964012875.1 uncultured bacterium | reverse complement strand
GTTTCCAGGTCACCGAGCCGGCGCATGTAGCGCAGGACGACATCGACATCAACGTCCGCCCTCACCGTAACGGTGTCCAGATTCATCAAACCGGCCGCCGTATCGGGTGGGTAAGTAAGCACCTCGGTAACCCGGCGTCGGTTCTGCTCGTCCATCGATTGCAGAACTTCATCAGCCAGATCGTCGGGCAGGTCCTGGAGGATGTCGGCGACGTCGTCCGATTCCAAACCACTGGTCGCATCAGCGACCTCGGACGCGTCCATGTTCTCAACCAGGCTGTTGCGGACCGCTACGCTGGCGTCAGCAAGAACATCACCCTCGATGTCGGAATCGATATGGACCCACAACTCGTCGCGTATTTCATTCGGCAGCGATTCGAGTACGTCGGCGATCTCCGAGGGGTGGAGATCAGCGAGCAACCCCCGCAGTTCGAGCAACTGGTTGGATTCCAGTGCGTCCTGGATCGAACCTACGAGTTCCTGATTTCTTACGAGTTGCTCTGCCATCGGACTGCCCGACCCTGGGACAAGCGGGGGGGTGCTGCTGCGCGCCGGGCGAAAAACGATCGCGCGACTGGTTCAGAGTTTAACAAGAAGCAGTCCGTGATTCGCTCGTGCAGGTGTCATCTCGCCGCAGATTAGAAATTCGGACCTCAGGCCGGGGCCCCGCAACACCAGGCTTCGCCACAAACAGAGTTTTCTGAACGCGCCCGGCAGTATCGGCTATTTCGCCCCGTTAATAATCGCCGCTAGGCTGAATCTGCCTCGAGTTCGCGCAACAACGCCTGACGCTCGTTGCCGTTTCTCGCCAGTAACAATTTTTCCGCGCTTGCTTTAATCCGGCCGACATCGCTGTGATTAATGATGTGCTTGATCTCCAGCAGGCTTGAGGGATGAACGCTGAACTCGCGCAGGCCGAGACCGAGCAGCAGCCGGGTATAACGCGGATCGCCGGCCATTTCGCCGCACATACCGACCGGGATTCCCGCGCCGTCCCCTGCAGCCAGGGTCGCGGCGATCAGGCGCAGCACGCCGGGATTCAACGGATCGTAGAGATAACTCACTTCATCGTTGACGCGATCTATGGCGACCGCATACTGAATCAGGTCATTGGTACCGATTGAAAGGAAGTCGAGTTCGGCCGCAAAAATATCGGCGCTTATGGCCGCCGCCGGAACCTCCACCATGCCACCAATCGGCATCTCGGGATTGAAGCGGACGCGACGTCGTTCGAAGTCCTTCTTGATGGTCCGCACGATATCAAGGACCTGGTGAACTTCGTCGACTTCAGACAGCATCGGGATCATCAAGCGTACGGGACCGAAGGCCGAGGCCCGCAGGACCGCACGCAATTGCGGCCAGAACAGTGACGGTTCGTGAAGGCACAGGCGCACTGCGCGCAGGCCGAGAGCCGGGTTAGCAGCCAGCGGACCGGCTTCGTACTGGGCGATGGGCTTGTCACTACCTATGTCCGCCGTACGGATGGTCAGAGGCAGACCATCGAGGACGTTGAGCATCTGGCGATAGCAATTGAAGTGCTCGTCCTCGTCAGGATATCCCGTGCGATTCATGAACATGAATTCCGTACGGTACAGCCCGATACCGCTGGCCCCGACCTCCTTTGCGACAGCGAAATCATTTTCGAACTCGACATTTGCCTGCAGCTCGATGGCGAGCCCATCCACGGTTACAGCCGCCTGCCCGCGCAGTACCTGGAGGCTTTTGAAGTACTCGAGCCGGACGTGTTGCCGCTGTTGATAGTCCTCGAGAATGACCTCATCGGCAGCGCCGACGACGACACCATCGTCGCCATCGATGATGACCACTTCGTCTTCGTGGATATATCGACGGGCATGATGAACGCCGACAACACCAGGGATACCGAGACTGCGCGCGAGGATCGACATATGCGAGGTTGGTCCGCCGAACTCGGTCATAAATCCGGCGACGCCATGGTGTTGAAGTAAAATGAGGTCGGCAGGCGACAAATCGCTGGCGAGGATGATCATCCCCTTCAATCGTTGATCAGTGACCTCATGACTGAGCGGTTGTTGACGGAGCAGGTTTCTGACAATGCGGTCGACGACATTGTCGACGTCGTCGCGACGAGTCTTGAGGTAGGCGTCATCCATTTCGTCGAAGACCGCGACCAGCGCATCCCGCTGTACCTTAACCGCCCACTCGGCATTGCATAGATTCTCCCGAATCAGGCGTGCCGGCTCGTCGCTGAACGCGGCATCGTCGAGCATCAGCAAATGCGTGTCGATGAATGCCGCAATCTCTCGCGGCGTCGTGGCCGGGATGTGATCGCGTATTTCACGCAAGTGGGACTTGGCCCGGGCGACGGCGGATGCCAGTCTCTCGACCTCGGCCTCAACTTCTCTGGCGCCGATGCGTCTCTCCGCAACGTCGATCTGATTGCGCTCAACGACGTGGACGCGCCCGATTGCGACCCCTCGAGAAACCGCAACGCCGTGCAAGCTTAAACTCACGACGGCTCTCCGAATCTTGAATTTACGAGCCCGACAATCTCGCTCAGGGCAACATCGGCATCGTCGCCAGTCGCCGAAATTTTCAACGTTGTTCCCTGAGATGCGGCCAGCATCATGACGCCCATAATGCTTTTGCCATTTACGGTTTTGTCGTCGCGCTCTACTGAGATTTGGCTACAGTAACGGCTGGCAGCCTGCACCAGTTTCGCGGCTGCCCGGGCGTGCAGACCTAAACGATTGATTATGGTGACTTCAACCGTCGGCATCTAATGCGTACCCCCACACAGGTGTTTCAAGACTCGCGTCGCGTACCGACGGCGCAAGCGCGGACTCGGCAACCATCTCCGGCCACCACACTGTTAGTGCCCACCTATATCTCACGGTGGGTGATCACCGCGCGCTTGTGCTGCCCACCGAAATGCGCAGCAACCCGTTCGGCAATAAACACAGAACGGTGTCGCCCCCCGGTACAGCCAAAAGCGATGGTGAGGTAGCTGCGGTTTATCGCCTCAAATTTTTCGATCCAGCGATCAAGGAAAGCGACGATATCAGCCAGGAACGTCTGCACCAGCTCCTGATCGTACAGATACGACACGACGTCGGTGTCTAGCCCAGTTTGATCGCGCAGGCTCGCCTGCCAATAGGGATTCGGAAGGCAGCGCACGTCGAACACAAAATCAGCGTCGGTTGGGACGCCATGCTTGAACCCGAACGAACTCAACTGGAGTGCAAGCGTTCCCTCGCGCCTCTTGGTGATCAGATCGCGCACCGTGTTGCGTAGTTCATGGACATTGAACCGTGTCGTGTCGAGGCGAATATCAGCAAGGCTTGATATAGAGTCAAGCAGTCGGCGTTCGCTTTCTATCGCCTCGGCCAAAGGGATCTCGTCTGAAGATAATGGGTGCCGCCGGCGGGTTTCACTGAAACGCTGCAGCAATGCTTCATCGCTGGCATCGACGAAGACAAGCTCCGCGTCGACCTCCCGCTTACGCAGAGACTCCAGTGTCGCCGGCAGTTCAGCAATCGACAGTTCGTGATTACGGGCGTCGATGCCCACAGCAACATGCTGAAACTGGGGCAGTGGATGTTCAGAGAGGTAGGCAACAAAGTTCAATAGCAATCCAACCGGCAAATTGTCGACACAGTAATAGCCGGCGTCTTCCAGCGCGTGCAGCGCTATCGATTTTCCGCCTCCGGACAACCCGGAAATAATCACGAAGCGATTCGCTCCGCTCACCGCCTCGCTACTACTCGGCTGAACCATCGCCGTTCGCCAGGCACCCGATCACGTCGTCGAGGCTCGAGCAGGTTCTAAGCTCAGCGACGACTTCGCGGTCGGAAAATCGTGTCGCTAATGCGGAGAGCAGTTTCAAATGCTCATCGGTTGCATCTTCGGGTACGCACAGCGCGAAAAACAAATCGACAGGTGCATTGTCGACGGCGTCGAAATTAATCGGTTCCGCCGTCCTCACGAAAGCGCCGATCGAAGAAGCTTGCGTGGGTACTCGCCCGTGCGGTATCGCGATGCCTTCTCCGAGTCCTGTCGTACCCAGGCGTTCGCGCGCGACCAAGCTATTGAAAACCTCCTGATGGTTCAATCGGGTATCGGCGCTCGACAACATCTCCGCGAGCTTTTCCAAAACGGCCTTCTTGCTGGCCAGCGGCTGGTCGATGGCCACGCGTTGCGGTTCTATAATCTCCGAGATCTTCATACTTTATGGTGCGACCAGATTGCAGGTGTACCGGCTGTCAGGCTGCGCAATCGCGAAGGACTAACTTCGGTGGTTGGTCAGTTTTTCTTTATGTTTCTTTACCTGGCGATCGAGCTTATCGATCAGAAGATCGATCCCGGCGTACATGTCGTCGTTCTCGCTGTGCGCGTGAATATTGTTGCCCGCAAGATGAATTGTCGCCTCGACTATCTGACGTTGCTTTTCCACGCCAAGAACGACGTGAATATCGACGACCTGGTCAAAGTGACGCTCGATTCTGGTTATTTTACTTTCGACATAGTCGCGGATCGAATCCGTCACGTCGACACCATGTCCGTCAATAATTATCTGCATGGAGGTCTCCTGATTTCCCTGAAATCGAATGTCCTGCCGTCACTCTCGATCGTTGGGTGAGCAAGCAACCTGATCCAACTCAAGTAAGTTGTCTGCGTTCATTTGAAGGCGGGATCGACATCGCCTCACGGTACTTAGCTACCGTGCGGCGCGCAACCTTCACGCCTTGCTCTGAAAGTAGCACTGCAATCTTGTTGTCACTGAGCGGCTTGGCGTTATTCTCTGCCGCGATCAATTTCTTTATAACCGCACGGATGGCAGTAGATGACGCCTCGCCACCGAGCGTAGTACTGACGTGGCTCGAAAAAAAGTATTTGAGCTCGAAAATTCCACGTGGTGTATGCATATATTTGCGTGTGGTTACACGAGAGATCGTTGATTCGTGCATTTCCAACGCTTCGGCGATGTCGTGCAACACCATCGGTCGCATTGCCTCTTCGCCGTGTTCAAGGAAGGCGCGCTGACGTTCGACGATAACCGTGGCCACTTTGAGTAGGGTTTCACTACGGCTCTGGAGGCTCTTCATAAACCACCGCGCTTCCTGCAAATGGTTGCGCATAGAAGTGTTGTCGTCACTGGTATCCGCTCGCCGAATCAGCCCCGCGTAGACCGGGTTAACACGAAGTTTCGGCACGACGTCTGAATTGAGTTCTACGCGCCAGCGGTCACGGTGTTTGAACACGAATACATCGGGTATGACGTATTCGGGCTGCTCCGTGTTGTACTGCGCTCCTGGTCGTGGATTCAGCGACTGCATCAGCTGCAGGATCTCGCCGAGCTCTGACTTCGACACTTTCATTTTTCGCGTCAGCTGGTTGTAATCACGAGTTCCAAGCAGGTGCATGTGCTCAGCGCAGCAATGCTTCGCCTCGCGGAGCCAGGTCGTGTCAGCCGCGAACTGTTCGAGCTGCAAGAGCAGACATTCGCGCAGATCGCGGGCGGCGATGCCAATGGGATCCAGATGTTGTATAAGGTGTAGTACAGCGTTGACCTCGTCCTCTTCAGGTCCGTTTTCCTCGGCATCCTGTAGCGCGGAAACGATAGCTTCAACGCTGACCGTTAGGTAGCCATCTGCATCGAGCCCATCGATGATCGCCATGGCAATTGCCGCATCAGTTTCGCTCAGGTGCATGAGGTTCAACTGCCAGAGCAGATGCTCTTCCAGCGATTCCGAAGTTGTCACCGGGCGCTCGAACTCACCATCATCGTGCGATGGCGCCGACATGCCCGAGGTGGGCAAGGTGTCGTAGATTTCATCCCAGTTTGAATCAACAGGCAGCTCATCCGGGATATCAGCGGTTGTCGCAGGGGTCTCGACGTCAGCCGGATCGCCGCCGCCGACTTCGAACGGTGATTCGAGGTCATCTTGGGCAGTGTTCTCGCTGGAGAGATCTTCGCCGACGGCCTCATCGTATGGCGTCTCGCTGCCCTCAGCGACTTCGAGCATCATGTTTGATTCCAGCGCTTCCTGAATCTCAGTTATCAGCTCCATTGAAGACAACTGCAGAAGCCGGATGGCTTGTTGCAGCTGCGGCGTCATCGTTAAATGCTGACCGAACTTGAGTTGTAGGGATTGCTTCATTTCCGGTGGATACCGGGCTCTGGAAATTGTTTTCCAGCAACTATTTTAGCGCACAGGACAAAGGATGCTGCGCCGCACTCGCTCAAAACAGATGCCGGTCCCTGCTTAAGGAATGTAGCCTGCGATGTCGCCGAGGATCCCGGGCAACGCGCACCTGGCCAATTGGTGCATCACAGTGAAAACGATTCGCCGAGATAAACCCGCCGAACTTTTTCGTTGCCGAGGATCCCCTCCGCATCGCCTTCTGCGATGATCTTTCCCTCATTAACGATGTATGCGCGGTCGCAAATGCGCAGTGTTTCCTGCACGTTGTGGTCGGTAATGAGGACACCGATTCCGACCTGTTTAAGGTGGGAAATGATCCGTTGTATATCGCCGACCGAGATGGGGTCGACGCCGGCAAAAGGCTCATCGAGCAAAATGAAGCGGGGTTCGGTTGCCAGTGCCCGGGCGATCTCAACCCGGCGGCGCTCACCGCCCGACAACGACATACCAAGATTGTCCCTGATGTGCTCGATATGAAACTCTCGTAACAGCGCATTCAGGCGCCGTTCTCGCTGGTGTTTATTCAAGCCCGGAATAATTTCCAGCACGCCTAAGATATTCTGCTCGACGGTCAATTTTCGAAACACCGACGCTTCCTGCGGCAAATAGCCCAGCCCTTTCCGCGCCCGCACATCCATCGGCAGGCGCGTGAGTTCATCGGCGTCCAGATGAATAGACCCGCCCTCGCTCGCGACGAGCCCCACGATCATATAAAAGCTTGTCGTCTTGCCCGCACCATTGGGTCCGAGCAGTCCGATGACTTCGCCACTGTGAACCGTAACGCTGACATCTTTCACGACCTGGCGCCGACGATAAGTCTTGGATAAATGGCGAACCGACAGGACACTCATGACAGGATGATCAGCACAGAAATTTGGAGCTGTCTCTAGTTATAACTAAGGCTTTGATTTCTTTTTGGGCGGAATAATTATTCGAACACGTCCGCTCTGGGCTTTGGGTTGCTCATCCTTGTCCGCCGAACCCGCCCGCGCCGATCGAACGGTGACAATACTGCGCTCAGTATCATAATTTATGCGGTGACCCTGGGTCAGTCGTTGTCCTTGGGTCACTTTCGCTTTCTCGATCAGATAGAGCATATTTTCGAGCGCGTGATATTCGATCATCACCGCCTCACCTTCGACGTCTTCCTGCCCCTCATCCGGCGTCTGCCGGAAGGTTGCCAGCTGCCCTTCGAGATAGGCGTCCTTGAGTTCCCGTTCCTCCGTGAAATTAACCCGAAGTCTGTCGCCGGTCATACGGATTGACCCCTGCACCACGACCACATTTCCAACGTAAACGGTCGTTCCTTCTTCATCGTCAAGTTCGGCAAAATCTGCTTCGATTTCGATGGGCTGTTCGTAGTCGGATGACAGTGCCCAGACGCCATTGACACCGATCATCGCCACCAACAGTGTTATACAGCTAAACGCGAACCGGCCGAGCGAGTATGCTCGAAACCAGCGTACCCGGCGAAACTTATTCGATATTCGGCTAGCTGCGTGGCCTGGTTTCATATTTACTCCTGACTCGATCAATGAGTTCCAGTCTGCTGTGAGAAAAATTGGCGCGCATCCCAATCGACTTGGTCACCGTTTCAGGGCCGATGATTATGGTAGGACTATCGGTCTCCGCGTATTGTTCCTTCGGCAGGACACGTAGCTCAGTGGTTAAGACTTCGTAAATCCGATGACCTTCATCGTCCGTACGCCAGATTTCGACTTCGCCATGGAGTAAAACAACATCGTTGCCGGAACTGATCCAGCCACGCTCGGCAATCACGTGCCAGGGCTCGGTGCCACCATTGTAAATCTCCAGATGGGGGTCGGCCAATTCGGTTGAGTCGTCGTCGGGAAAATGGTCAACCCGCGAAGCGTGAAGAATGTTGACCAGTTCGCCGACCGCGCCGGTCGTGGTTCGCACCATGTTGTCAATAAAGTAGTCGGGTTCGTGCGCCTCCGGTCCTTTAACGACCTGTTCGGCGCGCTCAAGATTCTGTAGCGTCCAGAAACTGAGCACTGCCAGTGCCAGGACCAGCAAAGCACTAACAATGGCATTCACTGAACGGCCATCTGCCCTTTCCGAGCGCCGAGGATCAGGTCACACACTTCGCGCACTGCGCCGTTGCCACCGACCCGGCGGGTGACCAGCTGCGCGGTCGAAGCCGCTTCAGACGAAGCATCAGCTACCGCAACGGGCAGGCCAACCAGTCGCATCGCCTCACAGTCCGGCACATCGTCACCGACGTAGCAGACATTGGCGGCGGCTATTGACCTTCGTGCGAGCACATCGAGTAGGCAAGCAGCCTTATCTTTGATGCCCTGGTGAACCTCGACGATACCGAGTTCCGCCATACGCCGCTCGACGACCGTTGATTTGCGGCCGGTGATAATAGCGACATCGACGCCGTCGTTGCGCAACATCACTAGACCATGGCCGTCGCGCACGTGAAACGCTTTGTACTCTTCACCATTGGGCCCCAGTATGAGCCGCCCGTCCGTAAGAACACCATCGACATCTAATACCAGCAGACGAATTTCGCCGGCCCGCGCAATGATGAGGTCATCAACACTCATCCCCCGTACTGTTGGCCGCGGGCAGGTCTTAACCGCCTGGTTCTGACAATCGGCACTACATGACCCGGGCGCGCAGCAGGTCATGCATATTCAACACCCCGACTAGGCGTCGACTGCCATCAACTACTAGCAATGCATTGATTTTATGATCCTGCATGATGCGCAATGCTTCAGCCGCCAGCAAATCACGCTCAACGGTTTTACATTCCTCGGTCATTACATCGCGCATCGTGGCCTGGCGGATATCCCAGCGATCTTCCAGCACGCGCCGCAAATCTCCATCGGTGAATATGCCGAGCACCTGCCGCTCATCGTCGACAACCGCCGTCAGGCCAAGACCGGAGCGCGTCATCTCCACCAGTGCGTCAGCGATAACCGCCTGTGGAGATACCTGCGGCATGGCCCCACCCGAATGCATCAGTTCATCGATCTTCAACAGCAATCGCCGACCAAGGGTACCGCCGGGATGGGAACGGGCGAAATCTCTCTCCGTGAAACCGCGAGCCTTGAGCAGTGCAATGGCGAGCGCATCACCCATGGCCAGCGCCGCCGTTGTACTGGATGTCGGTGCGAGTCCGAGTGGACAGGCTTCTTCGCTGATATCGACATGAATATGGACATCGGCAGCATTGGCCAGACTCGAATCAGCATTGCCCGTAATTGCAATCAGGGGCGCGTTCAGACGTTTGATCAAAGGAATGAGAACCGTGAGTTCCTCGGTCTCACCGGAATTCGACAACGCTAGCGCGCAATCACTTTTCGTGATCATTCCCATGTCTCCGTGGCTGGCTTCACCCGGATGAACGAAAAACGCCGGCGTCCCGGTTGACGCCAGGGTGGCCGCAATCTTGCCACCAATATGTCCTGATTTTCCCATGCCCAGAACGACCACCCGCCCACGGCAATTGAGCATGGCGCGGGCTGCGTCGACGAAGGAGTGGTCGATCCTGGCAGCGAGGTCTCGGACAGCTCGTGCTTCGATGTCGATCACTGCGCGCCCCAGCTCTGCCAGGTCGCGCGCCTCGGCGTCGCCGACAAATTCGGGATATTCGTCGTTCGCGTTCATATAGATGGCTCTGCCTGGGACGTCGGTCTTCTCATTTTAGCTTTCGGCGAACAACAACACCTGGTAAGCGATAAATCCGGCCAGCAAGAGCGAACCGCCGAACCGGCTCAGGCGACCTTCCTGCTTGAACGACCATGACAGGACAAACAGGATCGAACAAATGATCAACATGTACGGGATATCACGCTTCACCACAGCGCCGTCAAAAATTGTCGGTGCAATCAGTCCCGGCATGCTTAACACACCCAGAGAATTAAACATATTCGAGCCGATAACGTTGCCAAGTGCGATGTCCGGTTCATCTTTCAGCGCGCTGGCGATTGATGCAGCAAGCTCGGGTAGGCTGGTACCGACAGCAACAATGGTGAGCCCGATAATGACGTCGCTGACGCCGAGGAAGCGCGCGATCTCGACGGCGCCATCGACCAGCAACTTCGATCCACCCACTAGCAATACAAGCCCGACCGCCAGCCAAAACAGGCTACGGCGGAGCGTCAGATCAGTGTCGATTTCCCGGGCAATCTCGGCAACCATCGGGACGCTTTTCGAGGCGCGCATACCAAGCCACGCCAGCATCCCGATGGAAACGAACAGCCCGGCCAGAAGAATGGCGCCATCGCGGCGGCCTAGCTCGGTGTCCACCAGCAGTGCACTAGCCAGCAACAACGCCACAAACATTATCGGAAACTCACGTCGCAGTACCGCAGAGCGCACGACCAAGGGCGCTATGATTGCCGTCACCCCAAGAACGAGTCCAACATTCGCGATGTTTGATCCAATCGCATTGCCGATTGCAAGACTCGGATTACCGTTAAAGGCGGCCATAGCGGAGACCAGCATTTCCGGCGCCGACGTCGCGAAACCGACGACCACCAGGCCCACCAACAACGGTGGAATGCCGAAATGGAACGCGGTTGCCGCAGCGCCATCAATGAAACGGTCGGCGCCGTAGGTGAGCAAAGCTAAGCCGCCGCAAATCGCGGCAATAGAAATCAGCATCGCTCGCTTAGACTCGGCCCATCGTGCTGTGGGAGTCAGCAACTGGGAAACAGCGGCAGTGGACAGCAGCAATGCCCGGTCTGACAATCGCAGGGACACGTGAAATCAAAGTCGTCGTCATAGCGGTTCAGATTATGAGACAGTTTGCTCGGATCCGGCATCATGCCAGATAGGCTGGAGGGATAACACTTTGCGCCCGACAGGCCGCACGGCGAAATTGTTATGAAGGCCATGGTCCTCTGTGCCGGGCGGGGCGAACGACTACGCCCGCTGACCGACCACACGCCGAAGCCCTTAGTAGACGTCGGCGGCGAAACTTTACTCGAGCGGCACCTGCGCTGTTTGGGCCGGTGCGGTGTCACAGAGGTTGTTATCAACGTTTCCCATCTTGGTACGATGATCGAGTCCGCAATTGGCGACGGCTCGGCCCACGGACTCAATGTGATCTATTCGCGCGAACCAGGGGTGCCCCTGGAAACGGCCGGCGGCATCGCCCATGCATTACCGCTTTTGGGCCCGGATCCCTTCATGGTCCTTAACGGCGATATCTGGACTGACTACGAGTTCGACCGTCTGCGTGCCACCATCTCGCCGACCGTCGTCCTGGTTCCGAACCCGCCACACCACCCGAATGGTGATTTCGAGTTCAAGGCGGGTCTGGCCCGCAGAAATCCTGACAAGAATCCGCTGACTTACGCGGGTATCGCGGTCTTCCACCCGGCGCTATTTGCCGGGCTGGGCGACGAGCCCGCACCGCTGGCACCTATATTGTTCTCGCTAAGCGCGAACGGAGCGCTGAACGCAGAGGTTCACCGCGGCCGCTGGTACGACATTGGTAGCACAACCCGGTTGCAACAAGCGCGCGATGCCGTTGCGGCGCGGGACCGGCCGGCTCGCTAGGTTCGAATCCCGCAGATCACTTGACCTGAAGCGTGACGGGCGAGATGATGCCCCCGCGCAAAAACCCCAGCCCAATCATGGTCACGCCCCGGGCGTTGCCTCATGACCGCGCATACCTGTGAGCCATGCTGGGATTGATATGCCTTCTTACTGGAATCGATGTGCGCGATCGATGCGATTGCACTCACAGATGGTGTGCGTGCTAGTGCTCGTGTCGGGTTTGCTTTCGGCTGAAACCAGTGCGGCGTCAGAACAACTACGTGTGTTGCGCTTGACCGAACAAGGCGCCAACCATGCGCACCGTGACCTCAATGCCGAAACGCGGATACTCAACCAGTTCGCCGCCAGCCAGGGTCTGACAATCGAATGGATCGAGGCAGTTCAGCCTGCCCAGCTGCAAGGCCGCTTGCGACGCGGCGAGGGCGATCTGCTCGTGTCCGATCTGCCGCCGTCGGCAGGACTGTCGGAAGCAATCGTTCGTGGACCCAGCATGGGACTCTACGACCAAGTGGTCTTCGGGCATCACGATATGACGCTCGACAATCCGCTGGCGTTCAGAGGCCTGCGAATCGCGGTCAATCTCGCCTCGCCAATGTGGCCCTACCTTGAGCGACTGCAGCGACAATTAAACGATTTCGAACTTGTGGTACTGCCGCCGCATCGTGACCGCGACTGGACGCTCGCGCGAGTCGGCAGCCCGGAGTTCGATGCAGCGGTCGTGGCCGTCGCCCAACACGAAGATTTAGGCCGCGATTTTTCACGCATCAGACGCATGTTCAACCTGGTTGCAGGCGAGCAGGCGAACTGGTTTATCAACGCCGAAAACAGAAGCCTGCAAAAGCAGCTGGAATCCCATTTGAAGCGTTATCACGCGACCATCGCCGTCCCGGTGGTCGATTTCGGCGATATGAAGAAGATTAAGGAACGTCATGTCATACGGATCATTACCCAAGCCGATCCTAAAAACTACTTCCTGCGCAACGGGCGTCCGGCGGGCTTTGAACTGGAACTGGTAGAACAGTTCGCGCGCCAACATGGCCTCAGCACCGAAATTCTGGTCGCCAATTCGAGTCAGCAGGCGATTGCGTGGCTGAACGCGGGGTTTGCCGACATGATCTCTGCTCGCATCGATCGCCGTCACGTGCAGGGCGCCCCAGGGCTGCGACAATCGAGAATCTATTTTCACTCTGGCTCGGTGTTGGTGCGGAATCGTGGATTCGAAATTTCGTCGCCCGACGTCAGCCGCGACCGTGTCGCGGTGATCGGTACCACGGTCGAGCAGCGCCAGCTTGAACGTATCGTGCCGCACGGCGAACGTACCGAGGCTGTTGTGTTATCCCCAGGCACACCATTGAGCTACATCAAAACATTATTGACGCATGGCGGCGTCGATGCCGCGCTGGTTGACGCGCACAGCCTGCCCGACCTGCTCGACTATCCGGGCCCGTTACTGGCCGGCGCATCGCTCGACAATGCCCACCCATATGCCTGGACCTTACGCAGTACCTCTGAGCAGCTCTTGAATGCCACAAATCGCTTCCTCGAAAGCAATTATCGAAGCGAAACCTACAACGTGCTGGTTGGGCGCTATTTCGAGCATCACAAGATTGCGCCCTATTTTGGACGCCAGCGACTTTCGCCATTTGATGAACTGGTTCAACCGGTCGCCGATCGCTTTGATTTCGATTGGCGCCTCATCGTGGCGCAGATGTATCAGGAGAGCAGGTTCAACCCACAGGCAAAATCAAGCGCTGGCGCGCTCGGCTTGATGCAGCTGCTGCCGTCCACCGCGACTGAGGTCGGCGTTGAAGATCCGCTTGATCCGGCCTCAGGGATCGAAGGCGGTGTCGCCTATCTCGACCAGATGCGCCGTCGTTTCGAAGATGAAATGTCGCAACGCGAGAAAACCTGGTTTGCGCTCGCCGCGTACAACGTCGGCTACACACGCATCGCCAAAGCCCGCGCGACTGCCCGGCAACGGGGCCTCAATCCGAATCGCTGGTTCGGCCAGGTCGAGCGCGTCATGCAGGATATGGCTGCCAACGACCATACTTGCCGCTGCGGTCAGACTGTTGTCTACGTGCGTGGGATTCGTTCGCTGTATGACACCTACAACCAGTTGCACCGCTCCGTAACAGCTTTCGATGCAGGAAATCCGGTTGACTCGCCGATCTAACTGGTCGGGCATACGCGTAGCCAGCCGGACTCCGCTCCGTCGCAGCTCTCATCCGACGTCCACGTAGCGTGTCGGGTCGGCCATGCCGGCCGCAACGAAACCATTGCGTCGCAACCGACAGGCGTCACAGCGGCCACATGCCCTGCCGTCATCTTTGGCCGCGTAGCAACTCACGGTCACCGAATAGTCAAAACCAAGCGCATCGCCCGCCTGCACGATGTCGGCCTTGGTCATCGCCATCAACGGCGCTTTGATTTCTATCGGTGCACCCTCAACACCGACCCTGGTCGCGAGTTGCGCCAGGCGTTCAAATTGTTCGATGAACTCGGGGCGGCAATCCGGGTAACCGGAGTAGTCAACAGCATTGACGCCAACGTGGATCTGCTGAGCGTTAAGCACTTCAGCCCACGCCAGTGCGATGGCCAGCATCATGGTGTTGCGGGCCGGCACATAGGTGATCGGAATGCCCTCGCTACCGCCCTCGGGCACATCGATGGCCCGGTCGGTCAGCGCCGAACCACCGAACTGCGCCACGTCGAGACGGACGACCCGATGCTTGGCCGCGCCCAGAATTGCCGCCACCTTCGCTGCCGCGTCCAACTCGGCGAGGTGGCGCTGTCCGTAGTCAATACTCAAAGCGTAGCAGCGCAGACCCTGCGCAACCGCCATTGCCAATACAGTCGCGGAGTCCAGCCCTCCGGACAGCAGTACAACAGCCGAATCAGCGCGCTGATTCATCGACCGGGTTCATTGCCCCAAAGATACTTGTGCAGTTGCATTTGAAATCGCACCGCCAGGCGATCTGCGACAACCCAGTCAGCGAGTACACGCGCATCAAGCGTCTCGTGCACCGGGGAAAACAGCACCGTCGCATCAATATCGTGCTCCGCAACAAATTGCCGGGACCATTCGTAATCCGCACGATCAGCGATCACAAACTTGAGCTCGTCGGTTTTAGCGATTGCGTTCAGGTTATGTAACAGGTTGCGTTCCATCTCACCCGAGCCCGGGGTTTTTATATCCACGACTTTTTTAACGCGGCGGTCGACAGAACTGACGTCAATAGCGCCACCGGTTTCGAGCGAAACCAGATACCCATGGTTGCATAACATCTCCAGCAAGGCGTGGGTTGCAGGTTGCGCCAGCGGCTCCCCACCAGTCACGGTGACATGTTGCACCTGATATTGTTGAACCGTGGTCACGATATCGCTGAGCGGCATTAATTTACCGCCGCTGAACGCGTAGGCCGTATCGCAATAAACGCATCGCAACGGACAGCCCGTGGTGCGTACGAACACAGTCGGACACCCGGCGTAAGTCGATTCACCTTGCAGTGAGACGAATATCTCGGTGATGCGCAGCGTATCGGCGTCGACGTTCGTCTCGGGCGTGGAAGTTTTATCGCTCACCTTGGGTGGTCAAACTGCCACGGCGGAAGCGGGCCAGGGCAGCCGATTAAGGCGAATCCGCACGGATGCGCTGCAACCGCTCGTCCGCCAGACGGGCGGCAGCGGTACCGGGGAACCGATTCTTTAAGTCGCCGAGGACACCGGCGGCTTGTTCCGCCATGCCGAGTTCGTGATAGCTATAGGCAATTTTGAGCAATGCGTGAGATTGCTTTTTACTGTCCGGATAGGTTTGCACCAGTTTTTGATACCGATCGATGGCCAGCTCAAATTGCCTCATCACGTAGTAAGCCTCGCCTAACCAATATTGAGCATTATCGGCATATTGGGAATTTCCATATTGCGCCAAAAAGGTATCGAAAGCGGCTATCGATTCCTCGTACTGGCCGGCTTTCAACATTGCAAACGCATCGCGGTAGGCGGCCTCCGACTCGGCGCTGTCGACTGTCGCCATAGCCGGCATGATAGACGGCGCAGGCGCTGTCGGCGTAACCGCCACGCTCGGTGACGCCGCGTCTGCAGTGAATGTCATGTGCTGGCTGGCGGGTGCTGCCAATCCATCGCTATTGAGCGATGGCGCCAGGGCGCCCACGCTGGCATCCGGGCTTGC
Source organism: uncultured bacterium (assembly GCA_964012875.1). Classification (GTDB taxonomy): domain Bacteria; phylum Pseudomonadota; class Gammaproteobacteria; genus CAXGUU01. The sequence continues at coordinate 4,724 of CAXGUU010000020.1, read as the reverse complement.
CGGTGCGATCGCAACGCTCGACGTATCGCTGATAAGTGCTGTACCCGGGGGCGCCACGGAAGGTGCTCCGACAGCAACGCCGGGCGTCTCCACGTTCAGCGCGATGCTTTGACGCGCCGGGTCACCGGCGATACTGCTACCGGTGGTGGGCGCCAATGTCGAAAGCGGCGGTTCGGTCGCGATACCCGTGGGCGCCTGCACGGCCACACCCGCCACGTTTGCGGGCGGAACGCTGATAATGCCGCCCTGCTCAAGAAGGCCGACACGCCGATCAATGTCGACGTAGGCACTGCGTTGCGACTGGCGCACCTGCTCGAGGGCAAATGTCTGATTTTCCAGCTCGCCACGGAGCTGACGCAACTGTTCGTTAAGCATTTCAACCTGCCGGACCAGGTCAAGCAGCCCCTTGTTATCCAGCGCACGTTCTACGCGCTGTAGTCGCTGCTCTACGCTCGCCTGAGCCTCGGTCTTGATAATCGAGCCCGGCGCAAGCATGGCTACCGCTAAGCTCAGTACCACCAGGTCAAAGACCCGGCGCACGGTGACTTGCAATCTCATCTGTAGATATTCCCGGCTCTGCCCTGACCTATGTTTAAGACAACACTTAGTAAACGAGTTCAACCCGGCGGTTCAGCGAATACGAACCTTCGTCATGCCCGTCTTCTACAGGACGCTCCTCACCGTAGCTCACCGTCTGGATCTGGCCGGCGGACGCACCTAGTAGTACCAACTGCCGCCGTACGGCCAGGGCCCTGCGCTCGCCGAGTGCGAGATTGTATTCCCGCGAGCCGCGTTCATCGGCGTGGCCTTCCAGGGTGACGCTTGAGCCTGGATTGTGAGCCAGAAAATTTGCATGTGCCGCGATGGTGTCAGCAAAATCACTGCGGATAGTGGCGCTGTCGTAGTCGAAGTAGATGATACGCACCGCCAGCTGGCTTTCCGGATCATCCAGGGCGGCAAGCGAGTAGGGATCGTCGTCATCGAGCCCCTGCGTCACCACCCCACCACCGTCTTCATCGTCGGTAGAGGTAGCGGTAGCGGTAGCGGTACCCCGCTCTTCAACATTGGCCCGCGTCTGCGTGGCGTCATCCTTGGTTTTACTCGAGCTGCACGCAGCCAGAAACAACACGGTTACAAACAGAATGATCAGCTTTAAGCCAGTGTTCATCATCGGGTTTCTCCTTAAGAGCAATTGCGCGATTTTCACGACGATTACTTGCGAAACGGTCCCCAGGCGGGTTCGCGTACTTCGCCCCGTTGCAACGCAAGCCGTTGCTTTAGGCGACCATCGGTTGAAGTTGCCGCCAACTCGCTGCCTAGCGCCCCCATTGTCGCATATATCAGCATGCTCCCGTTGGGTGCAAAGCTTGGCGACTCGTCCAGTCTCGCACTCGTCAGAATTTCGTAAATGTTCGTTTCTAGGTCCAGTACAGCGATGTGGTAGCCGCGGTCGGTGCCGTGCACCACGGCGAGTTTTTTACCATCCGGTGAGTGCCGCGCACGGGCGTTGTAACGGCCCATGTTGAACGTGACCCGTTGCGGCGAGGTGCCGTCCAATTTAACGCGGTATATCTGTGGTCCGCCGCCCCGGTCGGAGGTGAAAACAAGACTGCCACCATCGGGCGCCCAGTTGGGTTCGGTGTCAATTGCGGGGTGACGCGTGATGCGATCTAAATCGCGGCTGCGCAAAGAATAAATATAAATTTCAGGATCACCATCGCGCGACAACGTCACGGCCAGTCGTTGCCCGTCAGGCGAAAACGCCGGCGAGCTGTTGATGCCATCGCCGGAGATGATGCGCTCGCGCTCACCACTGCGGACGTTCTGCAAATAGATGGCCGAATTCTTGTCCTCGAATGAGACATAGGCCAATTGGCTTCCATCAGGCGACCACGACGGTGACAGCAAGGGCTGGGTGGACTCAAGAATGGTATGCGGATCGTAGCCGTCGGCATCAGCAATCTGCATGCGATAAACTGCCTGTTGACTGCCACGCTCTTTCTCAACCGTGACATAAGCGATTCGCGTCGCGAACGCACCTTTCTGGTTGAGCAGTTTTTCGTAGATGAGATCGCTGACATGGTGGGCGGTAAGCCGCAAGTTCTCCGCGCTTGAGGGAATTCTGAACCCCATCAGTTGTGTGCCCTTGTATATATCGAGCAATCGAAACTCGACCACATAGCCACCATCGTTACCGCGCAGCAACTTGCCGATAACGAGATTCTCCATCCCCACTGCGCGCCAAGACTTGAAGTTTACACTGCTGAAACTGGCTGGCTGCGACGGCAACTCAACAGCCGGCATGGGCGCGAAATGGCCACTACGAGCCAGGTCGGCACTAACCACGGCGGCAACATCTACCGGCGGCGAGGGTTCGCCAACCGGCGCAAACGGCACAACCGCGATCGGCAACGCCGATTCCACACCCTGCTCAATTCGGATGGTCAGCTCTGCTGTTTGGGTCACCGCCGTTGCGGGTACGAGAAAAGAGAGCACGAGGATCACCCAGCGGCCCAGTGGCCGCTTACGGTGCGCGGAACCGATCGGTCTAGGACTTGGGATCAAATACAAAAGAGATCGTCCTCATTTGTTGAAACAATCGCGGCTCGGTCGGCACTGGCAGCGGCGCGGCCTTGCGAACCGCATTCTCCGACTGACGATCGAAGGTCTGATTGCCGCTTGATTTGGTAATTTGAACACCTGCAACTTCGCCCCCTGGAATCAGGGTGATTCTCAAGGTACATGTCAGACCATCAAGGCCGGGTAAAATCGTAAAAGATTGGCGTACGCGACTCGCGATCGCGGCAATGTAGCGGTCTATTTCCCGACGATCCTGCTGTGCTTGCTGCCGCGCCTGAATTGCCGCCTCTTCCGCAGCCAACTCGTCTTGCAGGGCTTGTTCAATCCGTTTTCTCTCCGCCTCTTCTACGCGCTTGCGCTGAAGTTCAGCTTGTTGCTGTCGTGCTTTCTCGGCTTCCGCCTGCTTGCGTTTTTCCGCTTCGACCTGGGCTTTCTTGCGGGCCTCGACCTCACGCTTCGCCTGCTCGTCACGTTGCTTCTTAAGACGGTCCTTTTCGGCCTTTAGTTCCTTCAGTCGCTTTTCTTCTGCGCGGCGTTTGCGTTCCAGCTCCCGGGCCCTGGCCTGTTGTTGGTCGAGTTCCTTCTGGCGTTGCTTCGCCGCTGCCTCTTCTGCCGCATGCAACCGCTTCACCTCGGCTGCAACGGCCGCCTGGTCGATCACCTTTGCACTCACTATCTCCGGCTTTGTCGTGGCCCGCCTGATCTGTGGCGGCGGACCATCAACCGATACACCCAGCACGAACATAATCAGTAGATGCAGACCGACCGACTGCAGGATTGCCCGCTTTGCAATCACCTTGGCGTTCTGCCTTCCGATCTATTGCTCAGGCGGTTCAGTGATCAGCCCAACGGTCGGAACGCCCGCGGCCTGTAACAAGGTCATCACTTCGACGACGCGCGCATATTCGACCTCGCCATCGCCTTCGACCAGAAAATCAGTTTTCGGCCGATACTTGAGGACAGCGGCCACACGCGTCACGAGCGTACTCTCGCTGACCGCCTGATCGGGTTCGTCACTGATGTCGATATAGATGCGGCCTGCTGCATCAACCGAGACCACGATAGGTTCGGTCTCTGTCGGCGGCAGCACCTCCGACGGCGCCTTGGGCAGATCAATCTTTACCCCCTGAGTGATTAATGGCGCCGTAATCATGAATATGATCAACAGAACGAGCATCACGTCTATATAGGGCACGACGTTGATTTCCGACATCATGCGCCGGCTGCGGGAGCGAGGGTAAGACATCGACACTAGTCGTGGACCTGGCGCCGAAGGATGGAAAGAAACTCTTCGACGAAGATATCGTAACGCCCGAAAATACGATCGATATCGCTGGCAAAGCGGTTGTAACCAATGACCGCCGGAATAGCCGCGAACAATCCCATGGCGGTCGCCACCAGCGCTTCCGATATGCCCGGCGCGACCATCGCCAGTGTCGCTTGGTGCACATTGCCGAGTGCCTGAAACGAATTCATGATGCCCCAGACAGTACCGAACAGACCGATAAACGGCGCGGTCGAACCGACACTGGCCAGCACCTGCAGGCCCTTCTCGACCCGCTCCATCTCACGACCGATGGTAACGGCCATGACCCGCTCGATCCGCTGTTGCACGCTGGCGGCGAGGCTGCTGCCCTTCTTGCCCTCGGGTGGCGGGGCATTGCGCCATTCACGCATGGCAGCGGCAAATACCGCGCTCATCGGATCGCGCGGCTTGTCGCCGATGCGCTCGAACAGCGCATCAATCGAACTGCTGCCCCAGAAGTCACGCTCGAACTTGCCGGCGGCAACGCCGAGGCGCTTCAGCTGAAAAGCCTTGGAGAACATGATCCCCCAGCACCAGACGGATACGAAAAGCAGCAGCAGCATCACCGACTTCACAATCAGATCGGCGCGCAAGAACAGGCCAATCATGGTCAGATCGCCGCCATGGGCGAGACCAACGCCTTGGGCCGCAGTGATGACTTCGGTTTCCATATTTTTCCTACTGGTTACTGGTGTTGACCAGCGCGGGGGCCCGGCTGGCTGGATATGCGCTATTCCTATATTGCTGCTTCAGGGGATTGCTCAAGCCCCTGTCACAGCTAAATGTTGGCTCATGAAACTGTCACGTATGTCTGTCGGCAACCGGACCGGCCTGCCAC
>CAXGUU010000019.1:0-20990 GCA_964012875.1 uncultured bacterium | reverse complement strand
AATCGGTGCAATCGCCGCTGCATCCACCAGTTACGCGAGCACAAACCCTTCGTAGTCGTTTTTCGCGACTTCGTCGATGGCCGCAAAGTACTGATCACCGCCCAGGTGCACCATGAATTCACGGTGCTTGCCTTCGATGTTGGCGCCGTTGCTTCTAGTACTCATGTCGCTGCCCTCGTTGAACGTGGTCCAAGAATAGCCGGGTGGGCGCGCAAAAGGGGTGAGATATTCTTTGGGACTGGGTGTCTATCGCCGACTATGCAGTTGTGCGCCGTCGACGACAGGGTTCGGTGTTTTGCGCCTGCTCCTTAATTCCGGCAGCATCTATTGATCTGGGTCATGAATTCGGCCGCTGATTCGATTGACCATCGTGTAAGAATTTTTGTTTTAAAGATTTATCGAGGTTGTGTGACATGGCAGAGAAGGTCAAATCCGAAAAGGACGTTCGCATCGTCATAATCGGTGCCGGTATGGCCGGCATACTGACCGGAATTCGTCTCGATGAGGACGGTTATCGCGACTACGTCATCTACGAAAAGTCGGATCGCCTCGGCGGCACCTGGCGCGAGAACACCTATCCGGGACTGGCTTGCGACGTACCCGCGCACCTGTACACCTATTCTTTCGAGCCGAATCCTGACTGGACGCATTTTTTCGCACCGGGCCCCGAAATCCAGGCCTATTTTGAAAAGGTTGCGGACAAGTACAACATCGTCGAGAAAATACGCTTTAACAAGGAGATCGAGTCCTGCGAATTCAAGAACGGGCGTTGGGTCATCAGCATGGCCGATGGCAGCAATGATGAGGCCGACATCGTCATTGCCGCATCAGGCGTTTTACATCACCCGAACACGGCGCAGTTACCCGGGCTCGACTGTTTCTCCGGGCCCTGTTTCCACACTGCGTGCTGGGATCACAGCGTGGAACTCGAAGGCAAGCGGGTCGGCGTAGTCGGAACGGGGTCGACTGCAATTCAGATCACCAGTGCGCTGGTCGACAAGGTTTCACATTTCAGTCTGTTTCAACGCACGCCGCAGTGGATTATGCCGATCGAGGACTCCGAATACAGTGAAATCGAACGGGCACGCTATCGCGAACATCCCGAGGCCATCGAAGCGCTGCGCGCTGAACTTGACCGAAAGTTCCAGGTTTTCGCCAATGCCGTTATCGATTCTGAGTCCAGCGAAATGAAAGAAATCGAGCAGGCTTGTCTCGATAACCTGGAAACCAATGTCTACGATGCAAAACTCAGGGAGGCCCTGCGTCCGAACTATCGTGCCGCCTGCAAACGTCTCATTTTCTCACCGGATTTTTACGATGCCATACAACACCCTAACGCTGAGCTCGTCACGGCGGGCATCGACCAGGTGGAAGCTGGCGGTATCCGTACTGCTGACGGCAGGCTGCACGAACTCGACGTACTGGTAATGGCGACCGGTTTCCGCGCTGACCGCTTCATCCGCCCGGCTACGGTGCTCGGCCGCGGGGGGGTCAATCTCGACGATGTGTGGTCCGATCATCCGGTCGCCTTCCTCTCCATTTCGATTCCCGAATTTCCCAATTTTTTCATGCTGAACGGACCCAATGGACCGGTTGGGAATTTCTCGTTGATACAGATCGCGGAGTCTCAGGTGTCGTACGTGCTGCAGCTGATTGGTCAGATTCGTGCCGGTGAGTGTCGCGAGATCAGCGCTACTGCCAAGGCGACGGAAGATTTTGAAGTGGCCCGCGCGGTCGCGGCCAAGCAATCTATCTGGGCCACGGGATGCAAGAGTTGGTATCTCGACAAGCATGGCGTGCCGGCGAGCTGGCCGTGGACGCCGTCGCGGTTTTTTGAAGAGATGGCCTCGCCAAACCTCGGACAGTTTGACTGTGTGGGCTAGACATCTCATGGCTAATTGCTGACAAAACGGCCGACAGAGTAGCCGCAGCAGGACAGCCGCCAGGTGGCTGGATTGGCGAGCCTTCTCCCGCGAATCAAATGGCGGCACGCTTGCGCAGTTGATTGGCGAACTGGCGGATGTAATTCGCGCTCATCGTATCGCGCCCGCTTTTATTATCGCGTGTTGCCGCAGTTTACGGGGCGGACACGACCGCGGTCGCGAAGGGCGTTCAGCCGGGGGCGCTCGCAAAGTCATCGACCTGAATCGCCACGAGCGAACGCCCGGGCGACAGATAGGCTATGGTGTGTTGGGTCGCGACGAGGCATGGTTGAGGCTGTCCCTAGTGTAGCGATACCACGAGAATTCAAAGTCAGCTAAAGGGGAACCCGTCGTGAAACTAGCACTGTACCTACCTAACTTCAGAGACAAGATATCGGTTGAAGAAATCGACGACCTGGCGCAGGTTGCCGAAGAGCTGGAATTCGATTCCTTGTGGACGCTCGACCGGATTGTTGTACCTGAAGCCTCCGATCGACAGGAACTGGAAAAATCGTTCGGGGCAATGAAAGAGTTTCCCAATGCCTTGCCGGTGAGCGCGGGCGGCGAGTGGCTGCAGGGCTTGCCACTCATTCCTTATCTCGCGGCAACGACCAGCAAGATCCGCCTAGGCGTCAGCATCATCGTCACCCCGTTTCGCGCCCCTACCGTGATGGCGGCCGAAGTGGCAACTTGGGATCACCTATCACGTGGACGCATTAACGTTGGTGTCGGGGCCGGCTGGATGCCGGAAGAATTTCAGGCCACGAGCGCCGCGCATATTTATCCCAAGCGCAATAAGCACGTGCGCGAAACGATCGAGGTCATGCAGGGCATCTGGACGAATGAACTGTTCGAATATGACGGTGAGTTCTCGTCATTCCAAAAGTGCGGCTTCGGCGCGAAGCCGGTTCAGAAGCCGCGGCCGCCGATGTATTTTTCAGGCCTGATTAACCCTGAAATATCCGCAAAGCGCGTAGCGAAGTACGGCCTTGAGGGCTGGATTGGCATTATGGACACGCCCGAGGCCATCGCCGGCTGGCGAACTACAATTGGCGAAGAGCTTGATAAAATCGGCAGTGGCGAGGCCATCAATACGCTCGAAATCTCGAGCATGATGCCGTTTGAAATCACTGCTGAGGAAACCGATCAATCCCCCAACGGCAAACTGACCCCAACGATGGTCGGCACCGCCCAGCAAATCACCGACAACCTCATTAAGTACAAGGAAGCGGGCATGACCATGCCGATGTTGTGGCCCCCGTTTGCGGGCACGCCGACGACTAAAACGATCGACGATCTGAGGCAGCTCAAAGAAGACATCATGCCCCAGATCACATAACGCTGACTCCAGGTATCGGAGCGACATTGACCATGTTCATCGAATACTTCTACGCCGCCCATTCTGCTTTCGCCTACCTAGGCTCCAGGCGGTTCATGGCAATAGCCAAAGCGGCCGGTCGGGAAATCCAGCATCGTCCGGTTGACCTCGACCGAATTGTCGAAAATTCAGGCGCCGGCGCGTTCGCAGAACGCTCGAAAGCGCACGCCGAGTATTACTTCGGGCGCGAGATCAATCGCTGGAGCGAATATCGCGAGGCGCCTGTGATGGCGGACATTCCAACCCATCACTTCAAGGACATGACCTTGCCCAATTGCATACTGATCGCGGCCGCCGAAGCGGGCACCAATATCGACGCGCTGGCGCACGCTTTTTTAGAGGCGCACTGGCGTGACGATGCCGATCTTACCAACCTCGACACACTGACCTCGGCCGCCCAGGGTACGGCTTACGATTTGGCACCTTTCGTTGAGGCCGCGCACAGTGATGCGGTAAAAGCCATCTACGAGGGTAATACCGTGGAGGCTATTCGGCGATCGGTTTTCGGTTCGCCGACCTATTTTGTCGACGGCGACATGTTCTATGGTCAGGATCGGCTCGAGTTGGTTGAGCGGACGTTGAAACAGCCGTTCAAGTAATTGCCGGAGCTTAAGCCCGTAGCAGGCGCCCCGGCATAGCACCTGTGTGCTCGCCGTTCCGGTAGGTCACTTCGCCCTTGCAGATCGTGGTCACATAACCGCGCGCCTTCTGGATGAGCCGGCGACCCCCCGCAGGCAGGTCGTAAACCATTTCCGGATCGAGCAGACCCAGTTCATCGAAGTCGATGATGTTGAGATCGGCGCGGTAGCCGGGTTTGATCACGCCGCGGTCGGTCAAACCGTAGAGCAGCGCCGTATCCTGTGTCATCTTATGGACGGTGAACTCGACATCGAACGGTTCGCCCTTGGTGCGATCACGGCTCATGTAAGCAAGCATGTAGGTCGGCATGCTGGCGTCGCATAGAACGCCGCAGTGTGCGCCACCGTCTGACAGTCCGAACACGGAATGCTCATGCGCAATGCATTCACGCTGCCGTTCGAGGTTGCCGGGATATTCGCCGATGAGATGCAGTAGCGGGCGACCACTGGCCATGACATCCATCAGCGCTTCGCGGCAATGAATCCCTTTGGCTTCCGCGATCGCGGCAATCGAATCACTGTAGTCCGGTTCGTAGCTCAGCTCGTTCGGGAGCACATACATTTCATCCCACGCTGAGATCATGTGCGCGGTGTCCTCAAAGCGCGGCACTTTGGGCACGTCGGCGAGCACTCGGGCGCGAAAGTCCGGATCGAGCAGTCGTTCACGCTGTTCAACAACGGGCAGCGATTTGATGTCGCTGTAGGCAGGAAACTGTCGCATCGGGTTCAGTGTGCCTTCGAGGCTCATCAGCACCGAGGCCGGACGCGCGCCAACCTGCGGACGAATCTTCAGTCCCCGCGCATTCATGCGTTCGGCCATTTCGAGTGCGCCCATACCGATATTCGAGGTGACGAGCATCGTTACCGGGCGTCCGGTCTTCTCCGCAATCCATTCGATCCAGCGCTGCTCATCGGCATCCTGTACGCGGTCGGAAATAATCTCGATGGTGCCATGGGGGGCGGCGGCAACGGCGCTGCCAAGGCCTTTGAGTTCCTCGGCGTCGGCGTACGTGCCCGGCACGAACTCGCCGTGCTTGTCGATGTGGCCATAAAACCGCGAAGTTGAAAAACCGAGCGCGCCATCGTTTAAGGCTTCGGTTGTCAGGTGCGCCATTTGCTGTATGTCTTCAGCGGTGGCGTCATCGTAGCAGCGTTCGCCCATGACATAGTGACGCACGGCGATGTGTGGCACCTGAGTGCCGATATCCATCGTATAGGGCGTATCGATGCTGTCGAGATACTCGGCAAAGGTCTCCCATCCCCAGGGTATGCCTTCGTGCAACGCGGTACCGGGAATGTCCTCGACGCTCTCCATGATTTCGACCAGCGTGTTTTCTGTGCCCGGACGAACCGGCGCGAAGCCAACCCCGCAATTGCCCATGACTATCGTGGTAACACCGTGCCAGCAACTGGGTGTGACCTGTTTGTCCCAGCACACCTGGCCGTCGTAATGGGTATGGATGTCGACAAATCCAGGTGTCAGAAGGCGGCCTCCGGCGTCGATTTCTTCCCGTGCCGCATGGTTGATACGAGCGGTTTCGACCGCCGCTATAAGCCCGTCTTTGATCGCAACCTCACCGTCGAAACGGGCGGTTCCGGTGCCGTCGACAATGCTAGCGTTGCGGATAATGAGATCGTACATGACTGTTCAGGTTCCAACGTCGAGCGGCGAAGTATTGCGCTAAATGGAGCAAAAGTAACCCTATATGAGCCTGGCTGGCCTTGCGTGGCCTGGTGGTGCACAGTGGCAGGCATTATGAATGCGCGACCAGTTCCGGCGTCGCGGAGGTGAACGATGTCGAGGCGGAACCTGATCGATTTTACCTGGGGACATGCCAATGCCGGCGGCCAGCATGACTGGCCATTCGTGATGGCATTGCAGCAGGGTTTCTTTCTGGACGAAGGGATCAACTTGCAGATTCGGGTCGTTCCCGGTGGTGACGCTTTGGCTGCCGCGATGGGGCGGGGTGAGATACAGCTTGGGCGCATGGGTACGCCACCATTTCTGACGGCCGTCAGCAATGGCGTTCTGGCGGGCCGGATTGTTGCCAGCAGTGTGATTCACAACCTTGAGCATTTCGTTCTGGTGGTGCGGCCGGAGATCGAGACGCTGCGGCAACTGCGCGGAAAGACCATTGGTGTCTTGTCCCGGGGTAGTTGCGACGGCCATCTGTTAAAACTTCAGCTCAAACGGTCGGGACTCGACCCCGACAACGACGTTAGCTACCGGGAACTGCGCGAGGACTTTTTCACGATTGACGGTCTGGCTTCCGGCGAACTGTCAGCACAATTGTCATGTGAACCCCTCGTCTCCCTGGGCGAACACGCCGGGGTTCTGCGCGCGGTAGAGCCAGTCAGCCGGGTGGCGCCGAAGTTTCATTGGGGCTTGCTGGTTGCGCGCGATGACTTCATCGCCGAGCGTCCGGACTTGCTGCGCAGGCTTCTCAGCGCTTACCTCAAAGGCGCCCGATTCTGCGTCGATCATCCTGATGAGACACGGGCCATGGTCTGCGATTACATGCCCGACTACGCCCCGGAAGTGGTCGCTCAGGCGGTAGCGAGGGCGTTGCCGATCTGGAACACGAGCGGACAGGTTGATATCGAAGGCTTAAATGTGGCCGTCGACACCATGCGTACGCTCGGCGCGATTAAACAACCGCTGAACGCGGAGTCGCTGGTTGACCTGTGTGCGCTTTCTTAGCGTCCAAGAATGGTGATGCACATCGCCGCCGCGTCATTGCCGATGGAGCCACCGCCGTTGTGGGCAAGGCCAATGCGGGCGCCCTCAACCTGGCGCTTGCCGGCGCGGCCCTGCAGCTGTTCGGTCAGCTCGACGATTTGCGCGATGCCGGTTGCGCCAACAGGATGCCCCTTGCGCAACAGGCCACCAGAGGTGTTAACCGGAAGTCGGCCGCCGAGTTTGGTCGTGCCATCGGAAATCAGCTTGCCGCCTTCGCCTTTGCTGCAGAGTCCAAGCGATTCGTAAGCGAAGATCTCGCCGGGTGCCGAGGCATCATGCAGTTCCACGATGGACAGGTCATCCGGACCGAGGCCGGCTTCATCGTATGCCATGGTTGCCGCGGTGGCGGCCGCGCCCGTGGCCTCAGGCTCATGATCCCAGCCGGAAACCATGGCTGAGCATAAAACGCGGATCGGGTCTTGCAAGTTAAGTTCTTTAGCCGCTTTCTCGCTGACGAGGATCGCGGCCGCCGCGCCATCGCCGATTGGTGAGCACATCGGACGCGTCAGGGGCTCGGCGATCATGGGTGAGGCAAGCACTGCCTCAACACTCAGGGCCTCGCGGAACTGTGCACGTTCGTTCATTGAACCGTGGAATGAATTCTTGGCCGAAACGCCGGCAAACTGTTCGGCGGTAGTGCCGTAGGTTTCCATGTGCCGGCGCGCGCCGGCGGCATAAATATCCATGAACATCGAGCGCTTCTCGCCGGCCCCTGATGCGGCTTGCGCAGCGCCGCCTGATTCTGCGCTTTTCTTAAGCGACGCCATGATTTCTTCCATCGCTTCAACGTCAACGGCGCCGGTGAAGGCGCTGAAGGACTTACGTTTGTCCTCGTGATAGAGCTTCTCAACGCCGAGTGCGAGAACGATGTCATAGGCACCTGCCGAGACCATGATGGCGGCCTGGTTGAAGGCCGTTGAGGCGCTGCCGCAGGCGTTTTCGACGTTGACGACCGGAATTTTACCGATGCTGGCATGGCGTAAAACAACCTGCCCGCGAATACTTTCCTGTCCGGTGACGAGACCAGCTGCGGCGTTACCCACCCACGCTGCCTGGAGTTTGGAACGATCGATACCGGCATCCATAATCGCCGCTTCGACTGCAGCAGCACCAATGGACTTCAGTCCCTGGTCCAGAAATTTTCCAAATGAGGTCATGCCGACACCGGCGATATATGCATTGGTCTTCACTGTAATTCCTCGCTGCTCCGGTTCCAGGGATGGTCTGATCAAGCGATCAAAGAAGCGTCCACAGGGCAAGCTTACACTGTGCGAGCCGCCTGGCCATTCCGGCGCGCCAATGTAGTGCGCCAGCGCGGCAACGTTTACGACCAGTGCCACCAGCGCAATGGGCGGCAACCCCGGTGCGGCGCCGCCTTCGTGAACTTTGCGGAATACGCCGGCCAACATTTTCGCGAGCGCCACTGCGAGCGCGAAAAACGTGCCGACGAGCAAGACCTCGCGCCCGGTGTTGCTGAGACTGGCGCTGGAAAGCTCGTACAGTATGGCCAGGCAAGACCGCACCCGTGACATCGTCGAATACCGCCGCGCCACGCGTGATTTCCCGTTCGCGACCGGCCTGGCAACCAACGTCGTGCAGAATCCCGAGTGATACGCCAACAATCAGATCGGGCTGAATCAAACGACGTGTCTGCTGTTGACTGGGGGCTTCGCCACGAACGCTCCGCAGCGCGCCGCGAGCCGTTCAGCCCATGACATACCGCTCGATCGTGTGGTAAAAGATTGTTATGCCGAAATCACCTGCCGGAAAAACCCGCGCCGCCGTACGCGAATTCGTCTGCCAGCGGATCCTTTTGGGAGAGCCGCCGTCAGTGCGCGAAATCCAGGAAAAATTCGGCTTCCGCTCAACGGCTACGGCGCGCGAACATCTGCACGCGCTGGTGGAGGCCGGTGAACTTGAACACGAACCAGGGCGTGACCGCGGCTATCGAATTCCGGGTGCTTTTATGCCCGGACTCGCGCCCATACTGGGGCGGGTTCAGGCTGGCAGCCTGACCGAAGCGATAGAGGTCGCCGAAGGTTATGTCCCCGTGCGGGCGGACGAGGCCGATGAAGTGTTCGCACTCAAGGTTGTCGGAGAAAGCATGGCTGGCCGGGAGATTCATGAGGGCGACGTCGTTCTGGTCCGGCCGGGTGCGCGCATCAGGCAGGGCGACGTCGTCGTCGCACTGGTCGGGGAAGATGCAACCGTGAAAACATATACCCAGCGAGACAATCAAATCGTGCTCATGGCAGAGAATCCCGATTATCCGGATATCGTGCCGGCCCGCGACGGGTCGGAGTTCCGCATTGTTGGCCGGGTGTTCGAGGTCAGACGCCAGTTATGAGCAACGATCCGATGACGATGCTCAACCCGTCGCAACGCGAAGCGGCCACCTTCGGCCACGCTAATCGTGAGGGTCGGTGGGACAGTAGTCCGCTGTTGATCATTGCAGGTGCGGGTACCGGCAAGACCACGACACTGGCACATCGGGTTGCACACCTGTGTCTGAATGGCGTCTCGCCAGAGCGAATTCTGTTGCTGACATTTACACGGCTGGCCGCCAGGGAGATGGTTCAGCGCTCAGAACGGATGGTTGCTGCGGCAATGAAGTCGTCTGGTGGCCGTGCCTGTTCTGCGCCTGGCAGTATCGACTGGGCCGGTACCTTCCATGCGATTGGCGCGGGACTCATCCGGCACTACCATGAAAGCCTGGCCCTGGATCAATCATTCACCGTACTCGACCGCGGCGATGCTGCGGATTTGCTTGACTACGAGCGCCAGGCGATGGGCTTTCATCAAAGCCGGGATCGCTTCCCGCAGAAGCGCACCTGCCTTGATATCTATTCGCGCACGGTTAATGCACAGTGCGCGCTGGAAGATACGCTAACGAAATCGTTCCCGCATTTCATCGACTGGCACGATGAACTCAAAGCCTTATTTGCAGCCTATGTCGAACGCAAACTGAAACAGCAAACGCTCGACTACGACGACCTGTTGCTCTATTGGCTGTATCTGGTTGAAGAGCCCCGTATCGCAGCGGATATCGACGAGCGTTTCGATCACATCCTGGTCGACGAATACCAGGACACCAATTGCCTGCAGGCCGAGATCATTCGCCGGATCAGGCCTGGCGGTAACGGACTTACGGTCGTTGGAGACGATGCCCAGTCGATCTACAGTTTCAGGGCAGCGGACGTTGAAAACATCCTGGGTTTCCCCGAACAGTTTGACGATGCGGCCGTCGTTAAACTTGAAGACAACTACCGCTCGACGCAACAAATCCTCGATACATCCAACCTGTTAATGCGAGAAGCCAGGCGCACTTACCAGAAGGCATTGCAGTCGCACCGCGGGAACGGTCAGCGACCAGCGCTGGTGACCGTGCAGGACGAACACGATGAGGCGCTTTTTCTGTGCGAGCAAATCCTCGAACGTCGCGAAGAGGGTGTGCGCTTATGGGATCAGGCCGTGTTGTTTCGTAACAGCAGCCACACCGCACGGCTGGAAGTAGAACTCGGCAAGCGCAACATTCCTTACGTGAAATACGGCGGGCTCAAGTATATGGAATCAGCCCACGTCAAAGACGTCATGGCAGTTTTGAACTGGGCAGAGAATCCCAAGCATGATCTCGCCGGGTTTCGCGTGTTGCAGTTACTGGATGGCGTGGGGCCGGCCACCGCGCGCAAGGCCTGTGACCATCTACTGGCAAGCAATGGCCAGTTTGCCTGCCTGTCCGCGGTCAGCATTCCATCCGGTGCGCGCGAGTCGTGGGATGCCCTGGCGATGTTGATGCAGGCGCTGGCGGATGCGCCGTGGCACGGCCAGCTGGAGCAGGTACTAGACTGGTATCTGCCGCAGCTGGAACGACTGCATGACGATGCCTTCGTGCGCGCGGGCGATCTGGAACAGCTGCTCCATCTCAGCAACGACTACGCCACGCGCCGTTCGTTCCTGACCGAGTTGACGCTCGATCCGCCTGGTGCCAGTGGTGACCTTGCTGATTCGCCCAGCATTGATGAGGATTTTTTGATCCTGTCGACCGTGCATTCCGCCAAGGGCCAGGAGTGGGACACGGTTTACGTTCAGCACTTCAGCGACGGCACGTTTCCCAATGAATTCGCTGCCGGTGATGAAAACAAACTCGAAGAAGAGCGACGCCTTGCTTACGTGGCGCTGACCCGGGCCAAGAACCGACTTGTTTTAGTCAGCCCGCTTAAGTTTTTCGTGCCGCAACAACCGAAGTATGGCGACCGGCACGTTTATGGTGCCAAGAGTCGTTTCCTGACTGAGCCCGTGCTCGCCTCGTTGCAGCAGACGCATTGGTCGAGCCGTCCTGAAACCGGTGGTGCCTTACACGCGCCCGTGCGGGTGGACCTTAAAAACCGCGCTCGAACGATGTGGGCCTAGCCATCACTCGCGGCCGCACCGTGTGTTCATAACGTTTCGCTGGTGTTCACCAGTAGTCGATGATGGCGCGGCTACAAAAGGCAGTAACCCGTTCACCTCTCTCCTAGGGTACGATTTCCATCCGTCGAACCGGATAGCGTCAACCCGTATTGGTTTTCATGCAAAAGGATTCAGGTAAACATGGCTGAGAATATTGAACCGAAATGGGTCGACGCCTTTGAGCGGATTTTTACCCTTTCGGGTATCGCTGCCGGCGACTATGTCGCCGTGCTGTCCGAAAGTCTCAGTCGGGCGATACTGATTGAATTGTCCGAGCAGGCACTGCATCGCATCGGCGCACGGGCGATCCGGCTCTCCGTTCGCTCTCCGGCCCTGCTCGATCCACTACCGGTGCGCTCCACCGGCGCGAGTTATGCCTTCGACGCCTATCCGGAAATCATGCGTGCGTTGGGTGAATGTTCGCTGGTCGTTGATTGCTCCGTTGAAGGCCTGCTGCACAGCCGCGCGCGCCAGGATTTGCTGGCTGCCGGGGGGCGGGTTTTGATGATTTCCAACGAGCACCCGGAAGTACTGGAGCGCTGTCCGCCCGATCCGCGCGTGCATGAAACCGCACTGGCTTCGCTGGGGCTGCTGGATGCCGGTTCTCAGCTGCGTGTGCGCTCGGCTGCCGGCACCGATCTCACGGTCAATATTGACGGTGCGCCGAGCCGCGGGGGCGGCGGCATCCTCGGGCCCGATGACAAGATTGCCTACTGGCCGGCCGGGTTGTGCCTGTGTTTCCCTTTGCAGAACACCGTCAATGGTACCGTGGTACTCGATATCGGTGACGTTAATCTCACCTTCAAACGCTATCTCGAATCACAGGTGACGCTGCGAATTGAAAACGATCGCGTGGTCGCGGTCGAAGGTACCGGGCTCGACGCCGAACTCATGCGCTCTTACTACGAGGGCTGGAACGATGCCAACGCTTACGCCATTTCTCACGTCGGTTGGGGCGTCAATCCCGGCGCACGCTGGGACGCCTTGACGATGTATGACAAGGGCGACGTCAACGGCACCGAGCTGCGCGCCTTTGCCGGCTGTTTCATGATTTCGACAGGCGCCAATGAATTCGCTGATCGCTTTACCAACTGTCACTTTGATTTGCCAATGCGTCATTGCGATGTTTTTGTTGATGACACCCAGGTTATCGAGGGTGGGCAGCTGCTACCGGCTTTTGCCTGCGGTTGACGACAGCCGTTGGCACGATGAATTCAACGCTTACCGCAACGCCGGCGTTTTTGCGGTCCACCCCGCGACTGGCCTACAGCCGCACAGGCGAGGGTCCGCCGGTGATCTTCCTGCACGGGATTGGGGGTAATCGGCACAACTGGCAGCAACAGCTGGCCGCGACGGCAGCCAGTTTTTCGGGTATCGCCTGGGATGCGCGGGGTTATGGTGATTCGGACGACTACGCGGATCCGCTTGAGTTCTCCTTCTTTGCTGACGACCTGTCGCGCCTGCTGGATGAATTACAGGTTGAGCGCGCGCATCTGGTCGGCCTGTCGATGGGCGCGCGCATTCTGATGGATTTCTATCCCAGGTTTCCTGAACGCGTCGCAACGCTCACCTTGTGCGATTGCTTTTACGGTTTCGAGCGGTCGCTCAGCCCGGAGAAGCAGCGAGAATATATTGAACTCAGGGAGCGTCCCCTGCGCGAAGGTAAGACCTTCGCGGATCTGGCCCCCGCGTTGATCGAATCGCTGGTGGGTCCAAACTGCCCTGAAGCGGTGCGGCAAGAATTGCGTGCGAGTATTCTTGCGCTGCGGGTCGATTCCTACCTCAAAACCCTGCGCGCTTCGGTGAGTTTCGACAGCCAGGCTGCGCTTCGTCATTTCGCAGTGCCGGTGCAACTCATCTTCGGCTCCGAAGACCGGCTCACGCCACCGACGATTGGTGAAGAGATGCTCGCGTTACTGCCGGATGCGGCGCTCGCCGTGCTGCCCGATGCTGGTCATCTGAGCAACCTCGAGCAACCGGTCGCTTTCAACGAGGTGCTGATGGGCTTTCTTGCAGCCCATGCAACGCGTGCTACGTTCTTCTAAAAGGTTCTCTATGTTATTCGCCATACACATGATCGACCGGCCGCACGCGGCCAATCTTCGCGCTGAAATTGCGAGCGCCCATCGAGCGTTCGTCGGCCAGTACCTGGAAGCCATGTACCTCGGTGGTCCGTTGCTCGACGATGATGGCAAAACAGCGGTTGGCAGCCTCATCGTTATGGATTTTCCCGATCGCTCGGCGGCTGAAGCCTTCATCGCCGAGGAGCCCTATAACAGCGCGGGGCTGTTTGAGCAGGTCACCATCCGCTGTTTTGGCCCGGTAGTCGAACCGTCGGGCAGCAGCGGCGCGGCGCCCGGTGCATGATCGATTCCGGCGAGGCCTTGCGCAGCCATTATGCGGTCGTCGTGGTCGGCGGCGGTTCGGTCGGGCTGTCGCTGGCGGCGGAACTCGGCTGGCGCGGTGTTGACTGCCTGGTGCTCGAAGAGCGTGAGGGGCTTAACGATCATCCGCGTGCGAACGCCGTTGCCAACCGCACCATGGAGTATTACCGGCGCTGGGGTATTGATCAGGCGATCACCGAGGCCGGTATCCCGCCCAGTCTGCCGGCCGAATACCTGTGGGTGACGACCTTGCACGGTCGCGAAATCCACCGTATTTCGCTGCCGCCTTTCGACAAGCTGATTCGTACCCGGCACAGCGGCGGTTATGCCGATGACGAACATAACTGGTCGCCCTACCTGAAAACGATCACGGGGCAACAGGAAGTGGAAGCGGCGATCCTTGAGTATGTCGGGCGACTCGAACCGGCCGACCTGCGATTCAGGCATCGGCTTGTCGATTTTGACGACGATGGTGAACGCGTGAGCTGCCGCATTGAGGATCTCGCGAACGGCGCAGTGCATGAAGTCTCGGCCGATTATCTGGCCGCTTGTGATGGCGGTCGGTCGACTGTGCGCAAACAACTCGGTATCGATTATGAGGGCGATGCCGGGCTGGCACCGTTCGTCTCGCTCTATTTTCGCGCGCCCGATTTCATCAGGCACCACAACTTCGGACACGGCAATATCTTCTTTCCTCTTCATCGCGCGCATCGCGGTTTCCTGCTGACCTGGGACGCGGACTGCACCTACACCTACCACCTGGTACTCGATGAGGGGCAGGACTGGCGGGATGTTGATCCCGTTAATGCGATTCAATCGGTGCTGGGCGCGCAGTGTGATGTCGAAGTGAAATCGGTCCAGCCATGGACTGCGCACGCACTGGTGGCGAAGGAATATATGAAGGGCAGGGTTGCCCTGGTCGGCGACGCCGCACATTTATTCAGCCCGACTGGCGGGTTTGGTATGAACACCGGCGTGTCGGATGCCATTGACCTGGCCTGGAAACTGAAAGCATCGCTCGACGGCTGGGCCGGCCCGCGCCTGCTCGGCAGCTACGAACGCGAGCGGCGGCCCGTTGGCATTCGCAACACCCGCGAATCTGCCGATTGTTTTTATCGCCTGTTTGGCGTGATGCAGGCGGGAGATGAACTGGATGCTGAGGGCGCGGATGCAGACGCCTTACGCGCGCGTCTCAAGGCCGACATCAAAGATCAGGAAAAACTCATTGCCTCTTCCGGCACGTTGCTCGGTTACCGCTACGAAGGGTCGGACATCGTGGTTCCCGACGGCACGCCCGAACCTGATGATGATCCGCGCCGCTATCGGCCGGTGGCGCGCCCCGGCCATCGGGCACCGCATGTGTGGCTGGAAAGTGGCGATGCGCTGTACGACCGTCTGGGACCGGATTTCACCCTGCTGGTTCTCGGCGAAAGGGACGCCAGGGTGGATCTTTTTATCACCGCCGCCGCGGCAGTCGGGTTGCCGCTCGACATCCTCGAACTCGATGATCCGATGGTCCGGGAAGTCTACGATAGTGATCTGATTTTGATTCGGCCGGATCTCATGGTTGCGTGGCGCGGTGGTCCCGAGTCTTACGAGCCACAGACCATCCTCGATCGTGTACGCGGTTCATAAACAATGATGTGAGGAAAAGGGGACGGAGGGATTAAAAATTAGCCACTGGTCAAAAGTTAATCCCCCCGTCTCCTTTATATGCACTACCTTCTGACATGAAAGATCAGCGTATCGCGGTCATCGGCGCTGGCATCGTCGGCGTACAAATCGCACGTGCGCTGCAGCTGCGTGGATTGGCGGTGACCTTGCTGGACCGCGCAGAGCCCGGCATGGGGACCTCGTTCGGCAACGCTGGTTTTATCGCGACCGATGAAATATTCCCGCTGGCGCACGGCCGCGTGCTCCGTTCGCTGCCGCGCATGTTGCTGAATCCCCTCGGGCCCCTGACGATGCGCTGGCACGAATTTCCGCGTTTGCTGGCTTGGTATCTGCGCTATGTCCGTGCCTGCTCTACTGCTGAGGTCCGCACAAGTATCTCCGCCCTTGTCGAACTTCAGGGCCGCGCTGCTTCGGCCTGGCGAGCTGTGGTGGCACGGGAGCACCTCGGGGATTTAATGCGCGACAGCGGTGCGATCAAACTGTTCGAGACGGAGGCGGGTTACCGTGCGACCGAACAAGAGCGCCAGGTGCAACGCCACCACGGCATCGCTTGTGAAGACCTGAGCCGCGAGGCGCTCAGCGCGCGCCTGCCGGAACTGGGGCCGAGTGTTAAACGTGGTGTGTTCTATCCGGGCGGGATGAGTGTCATTAATCCCCTCAAAGTTACGCAGGCATTGCTGCAACGGTTCAGCAGTGACGGCGGCACGTTCCGGCAGCTCGATGTGCAGGGCCTGCCGCGGGCAAGCGACGGCAGGTGTCGGGTCGCGCATGACGATGGCGTGCTCGATTTCGACCGGGTCGTGCTCTGTACCGGACACCTGTCCGGCCGGCTGTTAAAGCCACTCGGCCTCAAGGTACCTATCGTCGCCGAGCGTGGTTATCACGTCGAAGTGGCTCATACAGAATTGAGTTTCGACTGCCCCGTGGGCCTGCACGAGCGCGGTTTTTACATGACGCCCATGACCACGGGGCTGCGCCTGGCCGGCACCACTGAGTTCTCGTCGGCTGATCATGATGAACCGCCGAACTGGTCGCGGGCGGAAATACTTCATCGCCACGTTCAGGACATCCTGCCCGGTGTGACGCAAGGCGAAACTGGTCGCTGGATGGGGCATCGGCCGACGCTGGCAGACTTTCGACCGGCACTCGGTCCGGTCGAAGGTTTCGATAACCTCGTTGCGGCCTTCGGGCATCATCATCTTGGTTTAACACTCTCCGCGGTGACCGCGGACATCATTGCGCCGCTCATCGAAAGTGGACAATCGCCGATTGATCTGGCGCCGTTCTTGCTGTCTAGATTCAAATAACGTTGGGGCCAGCATTCGCCTGCGCGGCGGTGGCAATTCGTAGTATGGTCGTTCGACCGGCCACAGCAATCCATGTGAGTTTGTTATGACGACGCTGGACTCAACTTCACGCACGAAACTCAATCGACTGCCGGAGCGCGGTAGTTTCGATGTTGATGCCATTCATACGGTCCTCGACAGTACGCCGATGTGCCACGTCGCGTACATCTTTGAGGGCAAGCCGGCTATTGTGCCGACCCTGCAGTGGCGCGAAGGCGAGCGCGTCTACTGGCACGGGTCCACGGGCGCCAATTCACACCTGGCCGGGAAGGACTACGAGGTGTGCCTGAATGTTTGTCAGTTCGATGGCCTGGTGCTGGCGCGATCAGCGTTTCATCACTCCGCCAACTACCGGTCCGTCACGGTCTTCGGGGCGCCGGAACCGGTCACCGAGCATGAAGAAAAAGGTCGATTGCTCAAAAACTTCGTCGATGGCCTGTATCCCGGACGTTGGGAACAGCTGCGGCCAATCAAGGAAAAGGAGATTCGTGCGACCTCTATCCTGTCTTTGCCGATCACCGAGGCTTCCGTCAAAACCCGCTCAGGCCCGCCGGCAGATGCCGAGGAAGATTACGCCTTTGACGTATGGGCTGGCGTGATTCCAATCGCGACGCAGTTTGGTGAGCCGATCGCCGATGCGTTCACCGCCGACAGTGTTGAACGGCCGGCGTATCTTTATCCGAAACCGCGCGGCTTCTAGACAATAGCGCCGTTGCTACGTTCAACTGTAGCTCCCTGATAGCAGCTTACCGGCCTGTGGTACCTCGGCCGGGAGGTCCAACGCCCGCAACAGGGTGAAGACCGTCGCCGCGGCTGTCGACAGGACGGGTACGTCGAAGCGCTGCTGCACAGCGTCGAGCGCCGGCAGAGACGGCATCTGCACGCAGGCAGAGAGTACGACAGCATCGACTTCACGGGTATCGAGGTCGTCGGCAATATCGACCAGGTTCATTGGGTCGTGGGCGGCGACGTCGAGATTGTCCGGGATCTGAAGCGACCGACGATCGACCACTGCGATCCCTTCGGATTCGATGTAGTCGATAACTTTATCGGTCAACGCCTGCATGTAGGGTGCGATGAGCGCAATGCGACGTGCACCGATGACGTTGAGCCCGTTGATCAGGGCGCCCGCACTGGTGACGATAGGAATGTCGGTATCCACTTTGGTGCACACACCTTTCAGGCTCGTTTCCGTTTCGCGGTGGTAGCCGCGCCCCTGCGCCATGATGGCAACCAGGCAGGCAGAGGCAATGACGTCCATGCGTGCGTCCAGTAATTCGGCTGTACACCGCGCCATGTGTCCGTTCATGGCCGTGAGCTCGTCCTGGGACACCGTTTTCATGGGCGCCCGCGACGAGTGAAAACTG
Source organism: uncultured bacterium (assembly GCA_964012875.1). Taxonomy (GTDB): domain Bacteria; phylum Pseudomonadota; class Gammaproteobacteria; genus CAXGUU01. Next base: position 3,092 of record CAXGUU010000019.1, on the reverse strand, counting down.
AAGCTCACGCCTGCGGGAACACGCGCGCGCAACATCATCGCCGGTACTTCGGTCTCCATCGTGACATTCGAACTCGGCACGATCTGGCCGATGCGAAAATGTCGGCACGTACTCATTCGGGAATCTCGATCGTGATCGAGTCCCCGACGACGTTGACGCCGTAGCTGCGCAGCGCCTGTGTACAGGGTGCAACTGTCGCTTCGCCTGTACGGATATCAAATGCGCCCATGTGAAAAGGACAATAGATTTCGTCGCCGTCTATATCGCCTTCGGCCAATGAGGCTTCGCCATGGGTGCAGGTGTCGTCGGTAGCGAAAAATTCGCCGTCGAGGTTGTACAGCGCCACCGGCGCGCGACCCGCAACCTCGATCTGTTTAACCTCGGTCGGTTCGGGGGCTTCGCTAAGCGGTACGGATATTTCGGGCATGGTGGGTGTTTCCTAGGGGTCGATGCTGATAGGTTCAAACGCGTTCATCAGGTGCTTGCCAAGCGCAAGTATGCGTGCGTCATCGCGCCGTCGGCCAATCAATTGCACGCCGAGTGGCAGCTGATGAGGGCCGCTGGCGACGGGCAGGTTGAGGCACGGCACCCCGAGCAGCGTCCACGTGACCTGGAAGATCGGGCTGCCGGTCGCCATGCCGGCCGGCGCTTCATCGGGTGCGCTCGGGCAGATGATGGCGTCTAAGTCGCCGAAGCAATCGTTGACGGCTTTGCGACAGGCATCGGCTGTTTTGAACGCGTCCTCGTAGTCCTCGTCGCTGTAGGCGCGGCCTTCTTCAACGACTTCAATCAGGCCGTCACTCATTTGCGTTCTTGCACGCTGGAAATCCGCCTCGAGCGAGCGCGATATACCGCGGTACAGGACGCGACGATGTACGGCGACAAGATCAGCAAATTCCGCGGGTAATTTGAATGGGCTGACGTTTGCGCCTTGTTCGGACAATTGGGCAGCAGTCTGGTGCAGCGCTTCGCGGCTGCTGGGCTCGGCGAAAGACCACTGATAGGTTTCACAGACACCGATTTTTGGTACACGCCCAGATGGCCAGGGCTGCGTTTGATTGGCGCCACTGACAATACCGTAGAAGGCTTGAATGTCATCGACCGAGCGCGCCATGTATCCCAGGGTGTCGAAATAAAGTTGCAGCGGCAGTATGCCAGCGCCATCGGTTGTGCCGTGCGTGGGTTTGAGTCCATACACGCCACAGAATGCCGCTGGCCGGATGAGTGAACCGGCCGTCTGGTTGCCGAAGGCGATCGGTGTCATGCAGTCCGCAACGGCGGCGGCTGTACCGCTGGAAGAACCGCCGGGCGTGTGTTCCGGGTTCATCGGGTGACGAGTCGCGTTCGGCGTGAACATGGCGTACTCGGTCGTCACGACTTTGCCGAGCGGAACGGCACCGGCGGCGCGCATCAGTTCGACACAACGCGCGTCTTTGGCGGGCCGGCGACCCCGATGGATAGGGGTGCCGTATTCGGTCGGGAAATCAGCCGTATCGATCACGTCCTTGATCGCAAACGGGATGCCATGCATGGGCGAGCGGGGCGTCGAGCTGTCTGCCTTGCGGGCCTCGGCGAGAGAAAATTCGGAATCGATGTGGGCAAAGGCGTGAACGGTGTCGTTGCGGTCGGCGATGCGCTCGAGACAGGCTGCAGTCAGCGCTTCAGATGTGAGGTCACCGCCTGCGACACGTGCTGCCGCTGCCGTTGCGGTCAACTTATGCAAGGACTCACTCATTGGCTTTCCAGCAAGGCTCTGATTTGTTGATCGATGAACGCAGTGTCCGGCGGGTTGCGTCCCGATCCGGCCCAATGACCCCACTCAGATTGGATCGTCGCGAGGCGCGCCGAACGCATACCCGCGACTTCGACTTCAGAATCTTCGGGCGGAAAATAGGCATCGGACATGCAGGGCATCACAACGACGTTCGCCTTGATGGCCGCAAGCGCGGCGCTGAAGTTGCCTTTATCGCGCTCATTGGCCGCGATGTTAGCGGAGCGCCAGGTCGCAATCTGGGCAAGCACATTGTTGGCGTCCATCTGACTGTAGAAGGCTTCCCAGTAGCGTGAGAGATAATCCTCGACCGAGGTGTAACCCAGCTGTTGGTAGTGGCCGTGGCGGTAGAAATGCGCCGACGGCGGCCACGCCGCCCACGCCCGGGCCATCGTCACCAGGCCTTTGAGCGGTGGGGTCGTGTAATGGCCGTTATTCCAGGCCGGGTCGGCCGTGAGGATGCCGCGCATGCCCTGGAGGAAGACGTCGTTGTGCGGCGAGATGCGGGCGGACCCGCAAATGGGTGCGGCGCGGGCCACGAATTCGGGAAACAGGGTTGAGAGATGATAGGTACTGACTGCGCCCATGGAGTGGCCCGTAGCCAGCGCAAGTTGTTTAATACCAAAAGCCTCGCCGAGAAAACGGTGATGCACGCGGACGTTGTCAGCCATGGAAACGAGCGGAAAATCTGGCCCGAGGCCGTGGCTGGGTGAGGTCGAAGCGCCGTTGCCGAACAAATTTACGGTGACGATGAAATAGCGCTCAGGGTCGAGGGCCATGCCGGGGCCAGCCAGGTATTGCGCGTTCTCGTGGGTGCCGCCGAAAAAGGTCGTGACGAGCGCCGCATTGTCGGCGGCGGCGTTGAGTTCGCCCTGTGTGGCGTAGGCCAGGCGCGCGCCATGCAGTACCTCGCCCGAATCGAGTGCCAGGTCGCCGGCCTCGAAGTAGTGACAGGATTCCACTGGAAAGACTCCGTTCTGTTCGACGTGATGTTTCATGCGTCGTTCGATTGCGTACTAGCCGTAGGTGGGTTGCAAGGTCGCCACGGCTTCAGCCAAATCATGGGGCGCGACGATATTGCCGTCGTCAATGATCTGCTCGTCTCCGATCCAGAATGATTGTGCCGTCATCACACAGTCGGGGTGGTTTTCGCCACCACCTTCGACCCATTGTGGCAGACCAAAGCCGACTGCGTTGCAGCCAATGGCGCGCTGGTCTTCGATAAACGATTTACCCGTCACACGCTCCGAGGTTTCAGGCAGGGTCGCGAACACGCCTTCGATGTGGTCTCGAATCCGGAATTCTTGAAGGAGGGGGCCGC
>CAXGUU010000018.1:0-21029 GCA_964012875.1 uncultured bacterium | reverse complement strand
TCACCCCGCAATCCGTAGCCTGAAATGCTGCACATGACGAGCTCGGGATTGAGTGTCCGGACATCGTCGTAGCCGAATCCAAGCCGATCGATAGACCCGGGTTTCAGATTCTGAATGAAGACGTCTGCCTGTTTGAGCAGGCGGGCCAGGAGCGCCTTGTCGTCGTCCTTTGACAGGTCGATCGCAGCCGATTCCTTGCCGCTGTTCAGCCATACGAAATAGCCACTATCGCCATTGATGACGGTATCGTAAGCGCGCGCGAAGTCCCCTTCAGGGCGCTCCAGCTTGATGACCCGCGCACCGGCTTCGGCAAATAATCGACTGCAATAAGGCGCAGCCACGGCCTGTTCCAGTGACACCACTAGCAGTCCGTCCAAAGGGGCGGAGTTTTGAGTCGTCGGGTACATCCTGACTTGGCGAGCTAGCGCATGACGAACGGGTTGGGGACATCAGCGGCTGTTGATATCCACACACTCTTCGTTTGTAGGTATTCGTGTATTGCTTCGATGCCATTTTCGCGACCGATGCCGCTTTGCTTGTAGCCACCAAATGGCGACATGTAGCTGATAGCCCGATAGGTATTGACCCAGACCGTGCCGGCACGAATCGCCTTTGAAATTTTCAGCGCGCGATTGATCGATTGCGTCCACACGCCAGCGGCAAGGCCAAAGGCAATGTCATTGGCAATTTCCACCGCTTCCTCGTCGTTCTTGAAGCGGATGATCGAGAGCACCGGGCCAAATACTTCTTCCTGTGCTATGCGCATGTCATTGGTAACGCCGCCGAAAATCGTCGGCTCGACGAAATGCTCGCTGTCGCCACACTCCGGGCGCCGCGCCGGCCCGCCGCCGAGCAGCACCTCTGCACCTTCGTGCCTTGCCAAAGCAATGTATTCGAGCACTTTCTCATATTGCGGTGGCGTTGTTACCGGCCCGACCTGGGTGGCTCGATCCATGGGATCGCCCATCTTTGCTGTGGCGGCGAAATCCACCAACTGTTTAACGAATTCGTCATAGATGCCGTCCTGCACCAGGAGGCGAGAGCCGGCGATACAGGTTTGCCCGGTGGCCGCGAATATTCCTGAAATAGCACCCTTAACCGCGTCTTCGACATTGGCGTCATCAAATACGATATTGGGCGATTTGCCGCCAAGTTCCAGCGTGCAGCGTTTGAGGTCTTTCGCGGCGGCCTGGTAAACCCGGGCTCCAGATTCGCTGCCGCCGGTAAAGGCGACTTTTGCAACTTTCGGGTGTTCCACCAGCGCAGCGCCGACTTCGGCGCCGAAACCTGTCACCACGTTGACAACACCGTCCGGGAATCCTGCTTCTTTAAACAACTCTACGAAGCGCAAGGTTGAGGTCGAGGTGAATTCAGACGGTTTAATAACGGCTGTACAACCAGCAGCGAGCGCTGGTGCCAGCTTGAAGCTGAGCAGTAAAAGTGGAGAGTTCCACGGCGTAATTGCAGCGACGACGCCCATGGGTTCGTGTAGGGTATAGTTAAAATTGTCCGGCTTTTCGATCGGAATAACAGTACCCTGCACCTTATCCGCCAGACCACCGAAATAGTAATACCACTGCGGGATATAGGCTGTTTGCGCTCCCATTTCGCTGATAAGTTTGCCGTTGTCGCGGACTTCGTATTCAGCCAGCTCTTCGGCGTGCTCGGCCAAAAGGTCGCCGAACTTTCGCATCAGGTGGCCGCGGGCAGACGCACTCATTTCCGCCCAAGGGCCTTGAGTAAATGCTGAGTAAGCAGCCTCAACAGCCTGGTCGGCCTCAGCCTCACCGCAGCGTGCAACCTGCGCCCAGGGTTTAGAAGTAAATGGATTGACGGTATCGAAGTAGTCGCCGTTGCCCGACGTTACGGACTGTCCGTTAATATAGGCGTCGAATCGGGGTAACGCGGTTTGTTCAGCTGCTTGGGCCATCGGTGCTTCCTCAATACGAGCGGGGCAGTTCCAATTCCCGCTCTGCGATGAACGACAAGATGAGATTGGTCGATATCGGGGCAATGCGGTAGAGCCGGGCTTCACGGAATTTGCGTTCGATATCGTATTCCTCGGCGACCGAAAAGCCGCCAAAGGTTTGCATGCAGTTATCGCCCGCATTCCAAGCTGCCTCGGAGGCCAGCATCTTGGCCATATTGGCATAGGTCCCGGTGCGGCCGTCTTGTGCTTCATAGAACCTGCAGGCTTTGTCGAGTATGGCTTCGGCCGCTTCGACTTCGGTAAACGACCGCGCGATGGGAAACTGAATGCCCTGGTTTTGCCCGATGGGGCGGCCGAAGACCATACGATCGCGGGCGTATTCAGACGCTTTGCGAATGAAGTAGCGCCCGTCACCGATCGACTCGGAGGCCACTAGGATGCGTTCAGCGTTCATCCCCGAGAGTATGTAGCGGAAGCCCTTGCCTTCCTCGCCAATGAGACTGGAAGCTGGAATTGGCACGTTGTCGAAGAAAATTTCGGTGGTCGAATGGTTGATCATCGTGCGAATGGGTTTGATGGTCATGCCTTGCTTCTTGGCTTCGCGCATATCGACCAGGAACACAGAAAGCCCGTCGGTTTTCTTTGTCACGCTTTCTTTCGGCGTGGTGCGTGCAAGGAGAATCATCAGATCCGAGTACTCAGCCCGTGACGTCCAGACTTTCTGGCCGTTGACGATGTATTGATCGCCGTCACGTACAGCCATCGTGGAAATGCTGGTGGTGTCAGTGCCTGCGGTAGGCTCGGTGACACCGAAGGCTTGTAAGCGGAGGTCACCTGCAGCTATGCCGGGTAGGTACTTCTCTTTCTGCGCATCACTGCCGTGACGCAAAACCGTTCCCATGGTGTACATCTGTGCGTGACAGGCGCCCGCGTTGGCACCTTGTTCGTGAATTGCTTTCAGGATTTCCGCACCGACCGAGATCGGCAGGCCGCTGCCGCCGTATTCTTCGGGGATAAGGGAAGCGAGCAGTCCAAGTTCTGTCAGCTTGTCGACAAACTCTTTGGGATAGGCGCGATCGCGATCTTTTTCGCGCCAGTATTCGCCGTCAAACTCTTCGCAGACCTTGGCGATGGTGTCGCGGATCTGAGCTGTTGTTTCTGCGTGTTCTTCGCTCATGTGGAAATCGCTTCCGTCATTTCGTGGTTCATATACGAAACCGCCGCCGGGAAATACGGCGGCGGTGATTGTCATTTACCGTTTGAGAGATCAGTTCTGTGTCAGGATCTTGTCCAGTACCGGCATCAGGTAACGATTGAAGAGCTCGGGGTTTTCACTCATCGGGAAGTGCCCGATTTCTTCCATGATGATGCACTCCGAATTCGGCGTATTTTTTGCCGCTTCCTCTGTCATCTCAGGCGTGCAGGCGAAATCGTAAACGCCGGTCATGTAGTACATCGGGACCTTACCTGACAGCTTCTCGGAGCGACCACGGAAATCGTGGTCGACGCTGTAGAAGTAAAGATCGCCTTTAAAGACGCCCGGGCCACCCTGGGCGTAATACCACCAGGTTTCCCAGCGGTACTTGTCGGGGCTTTGTGGTGCCATCAGACCAAATACAGAAGTAGCGCAGGTTTCGCCACCGTGAATGTGCGAGTGGCGCAGCCAGTCAAGATGCCAGCCTGGCGAATACTCGCACGCTTCGATTGCAATTAGGGCGCGTACATCGTCCTCGTAGTTTTCGGCCAGGTGCATGCAAATGTTGCCACCCATCGAACTGCCCATAATGACCGGTTTGTCGAGTTCGAGTTCCTTGCAAAATGCCATCAGAATGCCCGAATAGAACTCAGCCGTGAGCTTGTACTCCTCGTCCTCTTTGTACCAATCGTAAGGCGGAATCGACTTCCCGTGGCGCGGGATATCCAACGCGATCACACGGAAATTCTTGTTAATCGCTGGGTCACAGAGTTGGTGCCGCCATTCGCGGGAATCGGTACCCGCGGTGTGCAGACAAACCATGGGGATGCCTTCGCCGGCTTCTTCAAAAAAGATTCGGTATTCCTCACCCTTGTACGGGACCCAGATATACCGACCGGTAATTGGTTCAATATTAGCCAATGTAAATCTCCTGCTAATCCGTACGTTTAAACTTCGCGCATGCGATCGAGTGCCCACATCAGAGCGCGCATGTTTTGCCACAGGACCATTTGGTCGCCCTCAAGCGTCACGCGGCCATGGAGTGGGTGCGCCATCGCCCAAAGATCGTTGTACATTGGCGGTGGAGTCGGCTGGCAAAATTTTTCCCAGGACTCCGCCGGCCCGCGAATAGCGAGCGTGTAGCAGGTTTCGGGGCCCATTTCGTCCACAATTTCCGCCAGCTTACCTTGGTTGAAGCGTACAACGTATTGCTGATCGCCAAAGCCAAACAACAGGTCTGCGGTGAAGTGTTTGCCGATCCAGCTCATTGGACCGTTTTTGTTCACCGCGTCCTGCCACTTCTTCATCCAGGACAAATCAAACATGACTGTTGAACTCCCTCGTAAGGACCATATCTGACCCGTTTGCGGCTCGCCTCGGGCGCACTGCGGGGTCGGGCAATGACGGCGGCTCAAGGTCAGTGAATCGAGCGTCTCAGGGCCACCGGTCGGACACGACATCGTAATCATTCCGGACTGTCGCTGTAAAGCCGACACCCGCTCAAGAGCGTGGCGGATGAACACGTTTAGTCCTTATCGTTAGCGGGTGGCCGGTATTGCGCTAAATTGAGCGCACGCCGGGCTTCATCCGGGTCACTACGGGCCTCCACGGATTCAATGGTGTCGATGTAAGTGTCAGGAAAGGCGTGATGGCGGGCGCCGGAGACGACCAGTGCCTGATACCAGTCGTAGGGCTGGAGCGTGTAATCGACGTAGCTCGATTCGGCGAGATAGATGCAGCACCGTCCGAATAGCTCGATGTCTATCCAGGCGAGGCGATAGCCGTTCCCAACGCCTTCAATCTTGTCTAGTGCCTCACGTGCGACGACCGAAAATTCGTAAATCGCCACATGCGCTGACGCGTCGTGTTGACGTTTCAGATCACATTTTCCGCTATCGTCGCTGCCACGCTTGCTGAAGTCCAACTGCCAGCCGGGCAGCTCGGCCGTACCCAGAATCTCGATGGCGCCTACCCGATATTGCAATCGTGCGGGGGCCAAGTTTGAACCATAGGCGGCGTATCGAATGGTTGTCATCGCAATCAGCACTCATGGCGCGTACGCCGTCACCTCGATTTCAATCAGTGCCCCTGGTAGCGCGAGGTCAGAACAGACCGTTGAGCGCACTGGTGGCGAGTCCCCGAACCGCACCCCATAGACTGCGTTGAACGCGCCGAAGTTGGACATGTCCGTCAGCCATACCGTGGCGCGGATAATCTGGTCCATTTGTGCGTCGGCTTCGGCTAGCAGGTCCTCAATATTGTCGAGGCATTGGGCGGTTTGAGACTTTATGCCAGCGGCCAGTTGACCGTCGGCATTGAGGCCCAGCTGACCTGACAAATACACAAAATCGCCGGCTCGAATGGTCTTTGATAAGGGCAACGGCGTACCGTCCGCGAGGGTGAAGCGCCCTCCGATTATTTGGTGATCCATGCTGTTGTTTCTCCACAGTGTTTTTCAGGTGTTAGCTATAGGGTCTTGGTCAACGTGCCAGCCTTGAATGCGGGCCACGCCCAGGGTCAGCAACGGCAATGTAAATACAAAGAAGAACCCCCACGAGAGCCAGCCGTAGCCTCTGGCGATGAGGGTGACGATACCAAACTCCGACAAGGTCAAAGCGACGACCAGCATGATTGCCGCGATCCCCGCGTGCACAGCACCTGCATAGGGTGCCAGTTTCCGTTCACGGCGCCAGCCATCGAGGCGGTCCTGCACACCCTGCAGCACGCCAACAACAGTCAGGATCACCGTGCCGAGCAGAATCAGAAAGTAGGTGGCAACGGCGAGGCCATGACCCAGCTGGTTAAGCAACCAGTACACCGGAATTTCCTCGTTTGTGATCAGCGGCATGTGAGGCGCGAATACACCGTGCAACAGCACGGCGGGGACCACCCCGAACACGCCCGCGACGGCGCCGGCGAGGGCAGCCGAACGCGTGTTCTCAATGCTGTTCGTGCAATATAGCAGCGCCGGTACCAGAGCCGCGTTGTAAATGGCGAACTGAAAACCGCTGCGAGCGGCACCGAACAGGTCGCCGCCGGCTATGACACTACCTGGTATTAAAGCGATGTCCTGCGCGGATGTCATGACGAAAGCAAGGAGGCCGGCCATCAGAATAAACGACCACAATGACAAAGCGTTGAGCACCCATTGCCGACCGAAAAAATGCAGCACCACCACGGTGATGAGCAGGCTTGCGATGCCCAGTCTTGGCGGCAGGCCGAAGCCTTGATCGGCGATTCTGCCGGCCGCCGCCGCGACCACTGCGATGACGATGACAAGCAAGGCAGTCAGCAGGATTTCGTAGACAAACCATCCGCGCCCCAGCAGTGTCCGCAGAAAAATCCGGTAGTCGCGGGCCTGAAACTGCACGGCGAAGGCAAATGCGGTTGCCAGTATGACGGCAAACGTAAAACCAATCACTGCGCAGGCGACATAGCCATTCGCGCCACCGTGCCGGGTGACGTACTCGATGACTTCGCGTCCGGTACCATAGCCACCACCAATAATGACGCTTTGAAAGACGGCCGCTGGCACGATGTAGGTTCTGAAGAACATGCGGACGAAAGTATCAGTCTTTGCCGCACAAACCATAATCCGTACCAGCAGGCCCGTTCGGGACGAAGCCAATGACGACATCAATCGATCGCATTTCTGCCTGGCCGATTTCGTTCGCGCTGCCACCTGAATACCAGGTCAATCTCGGTATCGGGAAAGCTATCAAGCGCGACGCCGTACTGGTCGAGGTTCGGGCGGGCGATGGCATTAGCGGCTGGGGTGAAGCTCACGCCGGCCGCGCGCCAACGGTGATCGCGGAATTGGTGAGCAGCACCCTGGCTCCGGCGCTCGTTGGGATGGATTCCGAATCTCCGGAAGAGGTCTGGGAGCGCATATACCGCCTGCAGCTAGCCAGTCACGGTACCGGCGCGGCCGCGGCGATTGCATTGAGCGGCATCGACATGGCGCTGTGGGATATTCGGGGGCAACGACAACAGCGTCCGCTTTTCCAGCTATTGTCCGAACACACCATAGACGACGACCGCTCCTCCGAGGCCGCGTCGCGCTGCATGGCTTACGCTGGCGGTATCGCCCTCGGTTTCGATACACCCGCGAGACTCAGCAACGAGGCAAGCGACCTGGTGGGCCGTGGATTCCGCGCGCTCAAGCTTCGGGTCGGCGACTCTGTTTCGCAGGATGTGGCGCGGATTGCAGCCGTTCGCAATGTCGTTGGCAACGACGTCACCATCATGGTGGATGCCAATACGGCATATACCGTCAATGATGTTGCTGCGATTGGCCCGGCCTTGACCGACCATGATATTCGGTGGCTGGAAGAGCCGTTTCCGGCACACGACTTTAAAAGCTATCGTCAGGCTCAAGCCGTATGCCCGGTACCGATCGCGGCGGGCGAAAATCACTACACCCGGTTCGATTTTGAACGATGCCTGGATGACGGCGTGATCACGGTATGGCAGCCGGATATCTCGAAGACCGGCGGCATTACCGAGCTGATGCGTATCGCGCGATTGGCAAATACGGCGGGCATTGAGATCCACCCTCACACTTCGGTAACAGCACTGAACATGTCGGCGTCATTGCACGTCCTCGCCGCCATCCCCAACGCGGGTTATTTCGAGGCAGACGTCAGCCGCTTCAATCCGTTCCGTGACGAATTATTTGAAGCAGGTATCGAAGTCGACGTCCATGGCTATTACGCGCCGCCCTCAGGGCCGGGACTTGGCGTAACGGTGGACGAATCGGTCATGGCTAGCTTCGGCGCTATTTCCGGGGCCGGTTACGTCTGAAATGCAATGGCGTCGGTAATGACTGAGTCGACAACGTGATTTGCTGTTTGATCGGAACGCGGGCGCAGCTGATCAAAATGGCACCGGTCCTGTGCGAACTCGATCAACGCCAACTTGAATATCGTCTGGTATTTAGCGGTCAGCATAAATCGACCATGTGCGAACTACTGGACGAATTCGGCGTGCGCCAGCGCCCCCGTTTACTCTACGAAGGACCTGAGATCAGCGGTATGGCACAGATGGGCTTATGGTTGATTCGAATATTTCTGCGCGCCCTGACATCGCGTCGATCCCTGCTTCGCCCTAACGGTGCAGGCCCCCACGCCATGGTTGTGCATGGCGACACGTTTTCGACCCTGCTCGGCGCCGTGCTTGGCCGTCTTTACGGTTACAAGGTGGTGCATGTCGAATCCGGCCTGACGTCGGGCGACCTGACGCAGCCGTTTCCGGAGGAGCTGACCCGTCGGGTCGTATTTCGGCTGGCGCACATCGCATTCTGTCCGGGCAACTGGGCGTTCAGCAACATGGCAAGGTATCGCGTGCAGGCCTTCGATACGGGGCACAATACGATTGTTGATGCGGTTCGCATCGTACTCGAGTCCAGCGGGGCCGATCATTCCCACGACGCCGGCGAGCCATTTGCAGTCGTGTCATTGCATCGCTTTGAGAATATTTTCCGCCGTGAACGTCTGGCATTCATCGTGCAAACCCTGGTCGAACTCGGCCGTCGCATTCGGCTGGTGTTTGTGCTGCATCCTGCGACCGCGTCGCAGTTGGACAAATTCGCGTTGCGGACGCAGCTCGATGAACCGGGGCGGATCGATTGCGTGCCGCGCATGACTTATCTGCCCTTTATGCGGTTGATTCACCAAGCGCAGTTCGTCATCACTGACGGAGGCAGCAACCAGGAAGAACTCGCTGTGCTGGGTAAGCCGACCTTGCTCATGCGCGGGGCGACGGAACGCCGGGAAGGTCTTGGTGAGACGGCGGTTCTTAGTCGTTACGAGCCTGATGTCATCAATCGTTTCGTTGATGATGCGTTGGCCAGCGGCGCCGGCCGCGAATCCCCACAGGCTCTGCCTGCGGATTCCCCGAGCGCCAGAATCGTCGATGGACTCAAACCCTTTGTGTCCTCCGGTGCGGATTCAAGCTGACAGCGTGAAACTTCCCGCCGGGGCAGCTAACTGGCGTGCAAGAATTGCTTTTTCGGCCGCCGCTAGCGTCCGCTGAATTCTGGGTCCCGTTTTTCAAAAAAGGCATTGACCGCTTCTACGTGGTCTTCTGTGTTGTGCAGACTCACCTGGAGTGCGGCGCTCATTTCCATCACGTTCTCGAAGCTCGCCATGGTGCCGTCACGCATCAGCTTTTTCGTCATGCGCAGTGCCTGCGGCGGTTGTGCACTGATTCGGGTGGCCAGGGCCTCCGCTTCTGCCATCAGGGCGTTGTCATCGACAACCTTCGACACCAGACCCCAGTCGCATGCTGTTTGTGCATCGATGACATCACCGGTGAAAAAGAGTTCGGCCGCGCGAGACCAGCCGATATGCCGCGGCAACAACCATGCGCCACCGTCGCCCGGCAGCAGACCCATCTTGAGGAACGTTGCGCCGAACTTGGCCGACTTCGCGGCGATACGGATATCGCACAGTGAGGCGACATCGTTACCAAGGCCAATGGCGGGACCATTTATGGCGCCGACCATCGGCACTTCGAGCCGCCACAGAGCCTTGATAATGCCATGGATGCTATGTCGATAATGTTCGCGAAGTTCGATTGGCGTGCCGCCGAAATGTCCCGATTTCTCCCGCATCGATTTCAGATCTCCGCCGGCGGAGAAGGCCTTGCCGGCACCGGTCATGATCACGCAACGCACGTTGCCGTCGGCGTTGATCGTGTCTATCGCACTCTGAAAACGCTCGCCGTCGCCAACATGCCCAAGTGGATTGCGCGTGTTGGGCCGATTGATGGTTAGGTGTGCCAGCGCACCCTCAATCGAGAGCAGAAGTTCATCATCGTTCATCATGTTTTCCCTGGTTGTTCTTTATCCCCGTGTCAATGTCCGGGATGAGATGCGGGCGCGAGCGATTCGCTCACGGATGAGGCGTGGCAGGCAAACACGGGCGTCGCCATCGAGTCCGCGACACAGTTCGTGCCGCGAGCCGGCATTTCTAGTGTGTGTCGGTGATCCAGGGCCAGATTTGATCGCCTCCCTGGCCCACGGCGATCTCGCCAAGGCACCGACCCCATTCAGACGCGCCGCCAAATTCCGCCCGCCACGACCACAGGCGCCGGGTCGTAAAATGCAGGCCGTATTCGTACGTGAATCCAATGGCACCATGCACCTGGTGGGCAAGTCGGGTGATCTTCTCCACACCGTCGCTGGCGCGACACTTTGCTGCCGCGATTTCGAACCGGGCATTGCGCGCACCGCGGTTAATGCCGCGGGCGTCGTAAGCTTCGCAGGCGGCGACGCTGATGGCATCCACTGAAGCGACGATACCCGCCAAATCGGCCAGGTGGTGCTGGATCGCCTGAAACTTTGACAGTGGTCGGCCAAACTGTTCACGCTCGCTGGCGTATTGCGTGGCGAGGTCGAGCGCAGCGGCCGCGCCCCCGGCAATCTGACTGCTCCGGGCAAGTGCACCAAGATACTGCAGTTCGCTAGCGGCGCCTGCGCAGGGGTGGCTCGATCGAATCGGCGTGTCCCCGGAAAGTACGTCGCGCGGATCGAGTCCGATGTTGTTGGCTTCAGTAACAGCAATTCCGCTGTTGTCCGCAATAACAACTTCATCGTCAACGATGGCCAGCAGGTAGTCGGCGCGACGCCCCCAGGGAACAACGGCCCGGTCGAGCGAAAGTGTGTCTCCGGCGCGTTTGGTCCCGTTTAATACAAGTCCGGGGATACCTTCAGGCAGGTTTGCGTTGGCTGAACGTGCAAGATGGGAGGCGAGTATCGTCTCGGCAACTGGCAAGGGTACGGCGTAGCGACCGCAGGCGCGCAGTATCACGAAGGCATCGCCCCAGCCCGCTTCCATGCCGCCGGCAGACTCATTCGCGAGTACGAGGTGGATACCCTGTTCGGTGACCTGGTCCCAAAGATTATCAGGGAAACCGCTTTGTTCAATCTCAGTGAGGCGATCCCAGCCCAGCTGATCGGCAAACAGGCGCGAAACGCTCTCTTCCAGGATGGTGCGCATTTCGTTCATCGGATACCCATCCCTTTCGCGATGATGCCGCGCATGATTTCAGGTGTGCCGCCGCGCAGCGAAAAGGATGGTGCGACCTGCATCAGTGACCCGAGTACTTGCTGATAGTCTGAACCATCGCCCTCGAGCGTCGGCTCGAGGGCGCAAAGCTCCTGCGCCAGCCCCGGTAGACCCTGTTCAAACTGGCACCCGAGGTCTTTGACTATGGCAGATTCGAGCAGGGGATCTTCGCCGGCATTCAGTTTCGAAGCGATCGACAATGACATATTCCTAAGCGTCGTCGCCCAAGCGATCTGGTTGCCGAGGCGGGCGAGGGTAGCGCCGTCCGCCGTATCTTTCACCGCATCGATCAATTTTCGAAGCAGGAAGAAACAGGAGAGATAGCGTTCCGGCCCGCTGCGCTCAAAAGCCAGTTCTTCGGTGACTTGCTTCCAGCCGGCGCCCTCAGCGCCAATCAGGGCATCGTCTGGTAGTTCTACATCGACGAACGATACTTCGTTGAAGTTTCGCCCACCGGCAAGGTTTTGAATTGTGCGCGGTGTAATGCCTTTGGCTTTGCTCAAATCGATTAGAAATTGCGATAGGCCGCCATGTTTCTTGTCAGGGTCCGGATCAGTACGGAACAGCGCGATCATGTAGTCCGCACGATGGGCATTACTGGTCCATATTTTAGTGCCGTTTACCAGCCAGCCGTTCGACGTCTTCTCAGCGCGCGTTTTAAGCGACGCCAGATCAGACCCGGAATTCGGTTCGCTCATGCCGATCGCGACACAGGCCTTGCCGGCAGTGATCTCGGGAATAATTTTCTTTTTCTGTTCTTCTGTGCCGTATCGAACCAGCAACGGGCCGCTCTGGCGGTCCGCGACCCAGTGAAATGCAGTCGGCGCTCCCGCCGCCAAGCATTCTTCGACGATAACGTAACGTTCGAAAGCGCCGCGGCCGTGGCCGCCGTATTCTTTCGGCAGGGTCATGCCGAGCCAGCCCCGGGCTCCCAGTTTGGCACTGAAATCAGCATCGTATGCTTCCCATCCGTGGCTGCGGCTAACCACGGAATAGTCCGCCAGTTCAGTTTCCAGGAAACTGCGCACTTCGGCACGTAGATCCTTAAGCTCATCCGGCACAGTCGCCGGTTCGAACCTCAGTTGGTCAGCAATGGATGCAGACATCAATTTCTCCCAATTTAGTCCGGCGTTTTACTCTGTGCGTAACGCCATGCGCAATCCGCCATCTGTTCGACGATATCCGTCGTCGTCGGCGCGTCGGCGCTCGCTGCGGTGCCGTCTTCCACCCGTTTGATAATACCCTGATAGATTGCCGCCATGCGCCACACGGTATAGGCGTTGTAGAACTCAAGGTGCTCGATTTCCTTGCGCCCTGATAATTCGCAATAGCGTTCAATGTACTGTTCCATGGTCGGGATGCCGTGAGTCTCGAAGTCGAGCCCCGACAGCGACGAAATTCGTTCGTCCAGTGGCGGCAACAGCCACGGGCAAAGGTGATAAACGAAATCACCCAGCGGGTGCCCCAGTGTCGACAGTTCCCAGTCGAGCACGGCCACGACCCGATGCTCAGTCGGGTGGAACACCATGTTGTCCATCCGGTAATCGCCGTGCACGACACAGACTTCCTGTGAATCAGGTATGTGTTCCGGCAGCCAGCTAATCAGCTTGTTCATGACCGGGATATTTGTGGTTTCAGAAGCCTGGTAAATTTTTGTCCAGCGATGGATCTGACGCGCCATGTAGTCGGTGGTTTTGCCGAAGCCTTCCAGTCCGATTTCAGCGTAGTCGAGACGTTGCAGGTGAGCCAGTGTGGAAACCTTGGCGTCGTATATGGCTCTGCGCTCAGTGGGCGTTTGATCCGGCAGTGTCAGATCCCAGTAGATATTCCCGTCAACCATTTCCATGACGTAAAACATGGTCCCCGTCACTGCTTCGTCTTCGCACAATGCGTAGGCCCGGGGTGCTGCGAATCCCGCGGCATGCAAGGCGGAAATGACCCGAAATTCGCGATCAACGGCGTGCGCGGAAGGCATCAGCTCGCCAGGCGGCTTGCGCCGGAGAACATACTTTTTGCCTGGCGTGACGAGTTGGTAGGTCGGATTGGATTGCCCACCCTTAAACTCTCTGATTTCGAGCGGCCCGACGTAGTCCGGAACGTTTACTTCAAGCCACTCTTGCAGCCGAGTGGTGTCAAAGCGCAAATGCGCCTGCACTGCCTTGGTGCCGGTGAATTTTTCGTTTCGTTCACTCATGGTTCAAGCGACCGTGCCATTGTCATGCAGGCGGCCAATCGCAGCGCTGTCCAGGCCGAGCACATCGGCGAGGATTTCATCGGTATGCTGGCCGACGGTAGGCGCTGGGCGCGGTAATTCGCGGTCAACGGCGGAAAAACTGGCTGCGCCGCTCGGCACTGGATAACTGCCAATGCCAGGCTGTTCAATGGTCGCAAAAATCGGGTTGTCGTCCGAACAATCTGGGTCGTTGCGTACCAGCTCACCGATCGTCTGGTACTTGTCCCAGCAGATGCCACATTCGTCGAAGATCTTACTGAGTTCGTCTAATGGCCGTGCCGCGATTGCAGGTTCGAGCAGCGGCCCAAGTTCTTTACGGGCCATGTAGCGATCGCCTTCCTTCGCGAAATCAAGCCCAAGTTTGTTGGCGAGTGAAGTGACTTCGCTTTCCAGGCCAGTGGCCTTCAGCAGGCCCTGCCACTGTTTGCCTGATACCGCGATGATCATGACGCGTTCGTTATCAGCGGTGACGAAATCCCGGCCTAATGCACCATAGAGATAGTTGCCGTTGCGACCGCGTTCTTCGTTATTAATATGAACCTCGCCGATTAAGCCAAGATGCCCGACCGCGGACAATGCTACATCCGCGAGGCCAAGGGTGATGCGCTGGCCTTCGCCGGTGAGTCGCCGATGCCTTTCGGCGGCGAGGATGTCGATTGCGGCATGGTAAGCGCAGGCGATGTCCCACGCTGGCAACACGTGGTTGACCGGACGTTCGTCATCTTCGGGGCCGGTTACGTAAGGGAAACCCACCTTGGCGTTCACCGTATAGTCGAGTGCCGATGTACCGTGCCGGTTACCGACGATTTCATGCTGAATCAGGTCGGATCGTTTCGACCTGAGCGTGTCGTAGCCCAGCCAGCCCCGGGCCGGCAGGTTGGTCGAAAAAATACCACCTTCATCGCCCGGCGCGGTGATCAGCTCAGTCACAATTTCGCGACCTTCGTCGGAGCGTATGTCAACCGCGATCGAGCGCTTGCCTTTGTTCATCTCTGCCCAGTAGATACTGGTGTTGTCGTCGGTGACCGGCCAGCGGCGATAGTCGATGCCCCCACCGAGTTGGTCAAAACGGATGACATCGGCACCTAGTTGGGCGAGCGTCATGCCGCACATGGGGGCGGCGATGAAGGCCGATCCTTCAACGACTCGAAACCCTTTCAGCAATGCATGCATGTCAGTTTCCCCTAACCGGTGACCCGGGCGTTGCCTTTGTTAAGGACTACGGTGTCGCGTTCGACAGCAGTAGCGCGGAACTGAACGTTTTCACCCTCTTGCCAGATTTCAGTACGTAAGGTTTCTCCGGGCATGAACGGTGAGGAGAACCGTAACTGCATTGATCTCAAACGTGAGGCATCGTAGTCACAGCAGCTGCGTACCAGGGCATGCATGGCAACACCCATGGTGCAACGGCCGTGGAGTATCGGGCCGCTGAATCCTGCGCCTTGGGCGACTTTGGGATCGCCGTGTAATGGATTCATGTCGCCGCAAAGACGGTAGATCAGCGCGGATTGCGGCAAGGTTGGTAATTCGCAAACCAGATCGGCCTCGCGTGAAGGTGGTTTTGGCATCGCGGCCCTGGCCTGCCCACCACCGCCGAATCCGCCGTCCCCGCGTGCGAGGGTGTTGGAAACGACAGCTGCGAGCAATTCGTTGTTGTCGTCGTAAAGAGATTTTCTGAGGTACACGAAGCACCCTTTGTCAGCGCCCCGGTCGACGACATCTTCGATGGTTGTTTGTCCGCGCACCCGGCCTTCCACGGGCAGAGGCTTGTGAATCTCAATCGACTCCTCGGCATGCAGCACTTTCTGCCACTCGAAACCGTACTTGGGATCGCGCATCCAGAATCCGGGATAGGCGATGATCATCGCCATGCCCGGCAGCGACTGCAGGTCGTCTTCGTAGACGTATCGTAATTGTTGTGCGTCCAGAGGGTCAGCGCCGAAACCCAGCGCAAGTGCGTACAGCAAGGTGTCCTTGATGGTGACGTCGACGGTCTGTTCGTGAATTGTCTGGCCGATGAGCTGGCTGTGATCTTTCATATTCAATGCTCTGTTATTTCGTAGTCCTAGTCCGCGTTCAGAATCAGGTCTCGCGCGACAACTTTCAGTGCAAGTGTTTCCTCGGCGCCTTCAAAGATCGACAAAACCCGGGCGTCGACGAAATAACGGCTCACCGGCGTTTCCTCCGAATAGCCCATGCCACCATGAATCTGCATGGCTTCCCGGGTGATGTTTTCCGCCGCACGACAGGCATAGAGTTTGACCAGGCTTGCTTCCATGTGACCTTTACCTTCGTCCATAAGTCTGGCGACGTCGTATGTCATTTCCTGACAGGCGCGGAGATTAGCCGCCATGGAAACCAGCTTCGCCTGGGTCAGTTGATAATCGGCCAGCGCTTGGCCAAAGACTTTGCGGTCTTTGCTGTAAGTCACTGCCTCATCAAACGCGGCGCGCATCAAGCCGCATGCGCGTGCAGCTGTCTGCAGGCGCCCACCGGCGAAGCCCTGCATCGTCTGGTAAAAGCCCTTGCCTTCTGCTTCCGCCCCCCCAACCATGTTTTCTGCCGGAACGAAGTAGTTGTCGAAAAACAGGGTGAACGAGTGCATGCCTCGGTATCCGATCGTTGGAATCGACTTGCCGGAGAGGCTGCCACCACTATCCTGACGGTGCTCGAAGGTCTTGTCATCACCGGCTGGCTTTTCGACCAGGAACAGACTCAAACCCCTGTGCTTTGCAGCGGGATCCGGGTTGGTCCGGGCGAGTACGAGCAACAACCCGGCTGCGCCTGCGAAGGTGCACCATGTCTTGGCGCCGTTCAAGTGCCAACCACCATCCGTTGGTGTCGCCCGCAGTTTGACTGCCGCCACATCTGAGCCGCAATCCGGTTCGGTCACGGCGATGGCGACGAGGGGCTTGCCCATCGCGATTCCGGGTAACCAGCGTGCTTTCTGACCATCATGGCCACCGGCCATGATGGCGCGCGCCATGATTTCCGGTCGCGTCAGCGGCGAGCCGGCAACGGCCAGAGACGCTTTTGACAGAGCCTCTGTCACCACGCACATCGCGAGATTGTCGTGACCGGATTCCGGCGCAGTGCCGCCGCAGCTCTCCGGGATCGATAAGGCGAAGCAGCCCATCTCGACCAGGGCGTCCAGCACCTCGTTGGGGATGTTCAAATCCTGTCGGTGAATATCTTCCGCAAGCGGCGCTACGATTTCCTCTGCCAGACGCGCGAAACTGCTGGCGATGATGGATTTATCCTCCTCGAGCAGAGACCGACCATTGTTACCGTCAGTCAGAATCATCTTTGCAGTGCTTTCGATGGAGGCCGGCGACACATAGGTGCGACACAGCTCATCTAGGTCCGGTTGGTCGTACGCTGCACTGATCGCGGCGCTGGTGACGGCGCTTGTGTGTCGAATTTTCTCGAAACGCGCACGGGTTCTGCTCAGAATCTCCGCGACGAAAGAACCCGCAAGTCGAATCTCAAGTTCAGCGCCTGCTCCTTCGACGCTGCAGGCTTCGGCGTAGTTAAGGGTCGCCCGGGCCGCATGAAGTTCGGCTTCAAGCATTGCCACTTCGTAGCTCGCCACCTGGCAGGCATCCAGCCCCGCTCCGGAACCGTCGGCATGCGCTTCTACATCGGTCCGGAGCGCGCGGAGGATCTGCCGTAACAGCCCTTCGATGTCACCGATTGGCTGAACGGTACGCCTGAGTAACGCCCGCTCGCTGTCCTCGTCCACGGGTGTCAACGAGGCGCTGGTTACACCGGGTCCCACGGCCAGATGTCCTGCGAGCGATCAAGCGGGTAGAAATCCGGTTTGAAGGCCGGGATAACCTGTTCGGCAATTGATTCCGGTGTCCAGCCGTCACGATGAAGTGAGCGAATCGGACGATTCTGGCTCATCAGGAAAATTTCGTTGTTGCGCACGGCAAAGATTTGCCCGGTGACTTCCTTGGCGGCGTCCGACAGCAGGTAGACGGCCATGGGCGCGATCTTTGCCGGTGTCATTTCCTTTAAACGCTCGATGCGCTCTTTTTGCGCCTCGTCGGTAATCGGAATCGTGCCAATCATGCGGGTCCAGGCAAACGGCGCGATGCAGTTCGAGCGCACGTTGTAGCGCCCCATATCGAGCGCGATGCTCTTCGACAGGGCGGCAATGCCAAGTTTTGCCGCGGCGTAATTGGCCTGACCGAAATTGCCAATTAAGCCGGATGTCGATGTCATGTTGACGAAAGCACCGGTCTCACGCTCTTTGAAATGGTCCGCGGCCGCGCGGGCAATGTAGAAGCTGCCATTGAGGTGTACGTTGATGACGTCGTGCCATTCATCAAGGCTCATTTTGTGGAAAATCCGATCCCGCAGGATGCCGGCGTTATTGACCACACCGTCCAACTGCCCGAATTGATCGATGGCGTCCTGAATCATCTGCCTGGCCTGTTCGGGATCGGAAACGCTGCCGAAATTGGCGAATGCCTGGCCACCGTTGGCTTCAATTTCGTTGACGACCTCCTGGGCGGGCCGGCCTTCGATGTCGCGGCCGTCGGTCGAAGCGCCAAGGTCATTGACAACGACTTTGGCACCCGCAGCGGCCATCGCCAGGGAAAAATCCCGACCGATACCCCGACCTGCGCCAGTTACCAGAACTACTTTGCCGTCCAGCATCCCCATGTTCATGTCTCCCAAATATCGTGATGAATGTGTATACGTGCGAACGCGCTCTACGGTGTCGTCTCTTTGATGGATTCAGTGAGTTCTGATCAATCAGCGGCGCCGGCGCGTCGGCCGGCCGCGAAACGAGAGTCAGCGGATCGTGATCCAAGGCTCGAAAAATCACAGATACAACACCGATATGGTGCAATCCGCGCGGCATATTACTCGATCGGCGGCGGGGTATAAATTTGGCCGTGTCTCCGGCAATCTCGACCACACGCAACTGCTAGAATCGCTCGCGCGCTAACGAACTCATCATCCAGACTTATCTGCGGGGACCGCCAGTGCCCAGACTGACCATCGAAACCCTTAATCACATTCCGCTGGTTGTTGAAGGAGATGACATTTCGGCGATGATTCTGGACGCCTGCCGCCAGCAGGGGCTGGCGTTAGCCGACGATGATATTGTCGTTGTGGCGCAAAAAATCGTCTCTAAAGCCGAAGGTCGGCTCGTGCGCCTCGCCGATGTCGACCCCGGGGCGGAAGCTGTCCGGTTGGCGGCCGCGACCGAAAAACCCCCTGAATTGGTGCAGTTAATTCTCGATGAATCGAGCACGGTTATGAGGCACAAGCCGGGCGTGATCATCGTCCGACACAAGCTCGGCCACGTTGGTGCCAATGCCGGCATCGATCAATCCAACGTCGAGGGGGAGGCGGGCGAGTTTGCGTTGCTCCTGCCTATCGACCCCGATCGATCAGCTGCGGCGCTGCGGGACGCGCTGGGTAAGCAGACGGGTTGCAGACTCGGTGTCCTGGTCGCCGACAGCCTCAATCGCCCTTGGCGTCTTGGAACCACGGGTGGCGCTATCGGGTGTGCCGGCTTTACCGTGATCGATGATCGGCGCGGCGGTTCGGACATGTTTGGACGTGAGCTGAAGGTCACGATGATTAATCGAGCGGATTCCATCGCAGCGCTGGCGACGCTTGCAATGGGCGAAACCGATGAAGGGACGCCGGTCGCTATCGTGCGCGGATTTGAGCCCGATCCGGTCGACGGTCGCGCTGCTGAGATTATGCGTCCGCTCGAAGACGATTTGTTCCAGTAGAAGATCAATAAGATGGCGCGGTATCTGGCAATCACGGGCGGCGTTGGCGGGGCCAAGCTGTCTCTCGGCCTGACGCATATTTTAAAGCCCGCCGAACTTGGTATTGCGGTTAACACGGGTGACGATTTTGAGCACCTCGGCCTGCATGTCAGCCCTGACCTGGACACCTTGATGTATACCCTGTCCGGTCTGTCCAACCCCGACACTGGCTGGGGGCGCGTCGGTGAAAGCTGGAATTTCATCGAAACATTGCGCGAGCTTGGCGGCGAAGGCTGGTTCAATCTCGGCGACCGCGATCTCGCCGTGCATGTCTACCGCACTCAGCAATTGACGGCCGGCCGTCCACTGAGCACGGTCGTGCAGGAAATGCACGCCACACTTGGGATCAAGCACCCCGTCTGGCCGGTGACTGACAACAGGCTGCGTACACAGGTTGAAACGGATCAGGGCACGCTCGATTTTCAACACTACTTCGTCCGCGAACGTTGCGAGCCGGTTGTCAGGGCGCTTCGCTTCGAAGGCGCGAGCGCAGCGCGCACGACGCCCGCGCTGCTGGAATGGATCACGGCGAGCGACCTTGGCGGCATCATCATTTGTCCGTCGAACCCTTTTTTGAGCATCGATCCGCTGCTCGCCGTGCCTGACTTCAGGCGCGCACTGGAACAGCGCCAGGCGCCCTGCGTGGCGATATCACCGGTCATCAAAGGTGCCGCAGTAAAAGGTCCAACGACGAAAATTATGGGCGAACTCGGACTGCCGCAGTCTTCGGCCGCAGTCGCGACGCACTACGGTAATCTGCTCGACGGTTTTATCATCGACGACGGCGACGCCGCACTCGCCACTGAAATCGCGAGCGAAGCCCTTAGAGTGAGGGTCGCTAAGACGCTCATGAACACGCTGGACGACCGCATTAATCTAGCGCACACTGCGCTCAAATTTATCTCTGAAATCAGCTAGCTATGTGGATAGTTATCCCGGTCAAGCGTTTTTCTGACGCCAAGACACGGTTGAGTAATATGTTGTCTGCGGCCGAGCGCGAATCGCTGGCCCAGGTCATGCTGCACGATGTATTGCAAGCGGCTTCAGAAGCGTGCCTGGTTTCGGGGATTGTCGTCGTATCAAACGAAGTGCGGTCGCGTTACGCGGTCGAACGGGTTGGCGGACTCTACCTTGAAGAATCGGGCAGCGGCCTGTCCGGCGCGATTCGCCAGGCAGCTGACTGGCTGACCTCACACGGCCAGCGTGGTTTGATGATGCTGCCGGGCGACGTGCCGCTAGTATCCAGTCGCGAAATCGATCGAATCGTCGAACAGCATTCCGGCTCACCAGCGGTAAGCCTTGCGCCCGACCGGGAGCATGACGGCACCAATGCGCTGGCGGTGACCCCGGCCGATGCCATACCTTTTTCCTTCGGGCGCGAAAGTTTTTCGCGGCACAAGCAGGCTGCTGAGGCAGCCGGTATCAAACCCGTAGCGCACGATATGAGCGGCCTGGCGCTCGATATCGATACCCCCATGGATGTTCAGACGCTCTTAACCTACGATAGCGAGACGGAAAGCCTGGCTTATCTCACCGACAGTGGTATCGCGCGGCGCGTGCTACACCGGCATAATGCCGATTCCGAAATTAACGGCAAAACTGCGGGTTCTCGCCCTCTTTAGATGAATCATCCCCTAAGTCCAGATTCGACGCGGCCCGCGGGCAGCGCGCTCGGCGTGCCGGCAGCGCTCGCGCTCGCGACAGATGACGACCTCCAGGGGCTCATGGCTCAGGCATCTGCGTTGCGCGATGAAGGTTTCGGTAATCGTGTTACCTATTCGCGGAAAATATTTATTCCGCTGAC
>CAXGUU010000017.1:0-21194 GCA_964012875.1 uncultured bacterium | reverse complement strand
GGCTGGCGGACAATGGTATTGACCTGACTGAAACCGCCGTTGAGGTCGCACCGATCGCGCACTACCACATGGGCGGTATCGAGGTGGACGCGGGTATGCGAAGTTCTGTACCCGGACTGTATGCGGCCGGTGAGGCGGTAGGTGGTGCCAACGGTGCCAATCGCCTGTCGGGTAACGCAATCACCGAGGCGCTGGTGTTCGGCGAGATCGCCGGGCGCGAGGCGGCAGGCTACAGTCAAAGCGTGTCCGGCAGGTGGCCCGAGTCCCGCGCCGAAAAATTATTGCGTGGCGTCTTTGACAGTGACGTGCCGACCGGGGGCGACTCGGCAGATAGGCAGTTCAAACGCCTGCAGCAGTTGATGTGGCGGGACGTCGGACCGTTTCGGGATGCCGTGGGGCTGGAGGCGGCCTTGACCGCGGTTCGTACGATGCGCGCCACCTCACCCGGACGCGCGCCTGTCGCGCCGTACGATATGTCTTTTGCCGCGTTCGTCGAGTTACGGGCGGCGCTGGTCGCGGCCGAAGCTGTGATGACTGCCGCCGCGGCCCGCACGGAAAGCAGGGGGGCGCATCAACGGTATGATTTTCCGGAACTCGATGACGCGCGCTGGCACTACTCGCAGCGTATTGAGCGTGCAGGTCAAGAGCTGATCCTCACGCCGGTCGCGCGCTGATGAGCAGGAACAAACTCATGGCGACGTTGATCATTTGCCGCGGCCGCGATGGCGATACCGTCCCTGAGCGTTTTGATGTGCCTTTTGAACCGGGTGACTCGGTTTTGGATGGCTTGATGTGGATCAGGGCGGAGCGCGATCCAAGCCTGGCGTTTCGATTCAGTTGTATCAATGCGAACGTATGTCGTGAATGTACGATGCAGGTAGACGGTAAAATCACTTATGCGTGCACCGCACGCCTGACCGAAGGGGAAACCCGGCTCGAGCCGTTGCCAACGAAGCAGCATGTGCGTGACCTGGTGACGGCAACGGTACCCAGGCGCGAACGCCTGTCGGACTATCTCGGCAACGCCCGCAGGAAATAAAAGCCTTATTCAGGTGCCGCGTCGTTCACCCATGACCCGCTGAATCGCTTTTACGATCCCGACGTAGCCGGTGCAACGACACAAGTTGCCAGCCAGTTCGTGCTTGAGCTCGGCATCATTGAGCGCCTGAAAACGTTGAATGATGTCGCGTGCCGTAATCAGCATGCCGGGCGTGCAATAACCGCATTGCAGTGCATGCTCCGCTTTGAAGGCCCGCCGCAGTGACACGATGATCTCGTCGTTCTCAAGACCTTCTATGGTCGTGACGCTGCGCCCGCGGCAACTGACGGCCAGGGTTAAACAGCCACGTATGGGTTCGCCATCCAGCAGCAGCGTACAAGCGCCGCAACTACCGTGTTCGCAGCCGAGGTGGGTGCCTGTTTTCCGTGCTTGATCGCGTACAAAATCGGCGAGATGAGTGCGTGGTTCGCAATGTTCGGCAATCGCGCTGCCGTTCAGCGTCAATTCGATTTCTGATTTCATGACAGACACTCGTCGACAGCACGGCGGATACCCACGGACAGGCATTGGGCTTTGAAGTCGTCGGCACCTGGCGCTACCGCGATCACGCTCTCGCGCAATTGAGCCGTGGAGAGTTCGTCGCTGAACGTGTCACCTGCGGACGCCCATCGCGACTCGAGTTCGGGCAGTCGGCGCGGCGGCCGGCCGATTGCGCCAAGGGTCAAAGAGCGAAGCGATTTTTCATTGTCTTCTATAGCCACCACGATCGCCTCAGTGACCTCGCCTATCGTTGGCGAGAATTTCCAGTACGACCAACGGGCCGATGGTGACAAACGTGGCACCGAGATCATGGTCAGAATTTCGTCCTGTGCGATTACCGTTTCAAACGCACCGCGATACAGTTCTTCGATTGCGATTTCGCGTTCGCCCCGCGCGCTGACCACTGTTAACCGTGCCCCCAGTGCCACCAGCGCCGCCGGCCAGTCCGCGGCCGGGTCGCCGAATGCCGCGCTGCCGCCGATGGTTCCCCGGTTGCGGACAGCGCGGTAGCCAACATTGCGCGCGACGGCTTTCAGAAAGTCGCCGGTGACCCCGGCAACCGCGCCGTCCTCAATCGCGGCGGACGTGATGCCGCTGCCAAGGTCACAGGTATCCGTCGACTCATGCTGGTTCCGCAATGCTTCGATGGGGGTGATATCGATTAGCATCGGGAATCGTTGGTGGCGCTGATTCAGCAATGGCAGCAGCGATTGCCCACCGGCAATGACGCGTGCGTTCGGCGTTGCGGCCAGTGCCTGCGTTGCCTCGTCGAGCGAGGTTGCATCGAAGTAGTCAAAAGGTGCTGGCTTCACATTTGGGCCCGTTGAATCGCTTCGAAAATTCGACGTGGTGTCGCTGGCGTGTCCAGCAGCTCTGCACCGATAGTGCGGAGTGCGTCATTGATCGCATTGATTATTGCCGCTGGCGGTGCGACGGCACCGCCTTCGCCCACACCCTTAGCGCCGTAGGCAGTCCGTGGTGATTCCGTTTCGGATGTCTCAACTCGAAAAGCCGGCGTTTCTTCGGCGCTTGGTATGCGGTAGCGCGTGAACGCAGTCGCCTGGGGTATGGCATTGTCGTCGTAGCTCGATTCCTCATAAAGCGCGGTTCCGATACCCTGGACCGTGCCGCCGAGTATCTGTCCTTCGACGACCTTGGGGTTAATGCGGCGGCCGCAATCGTCAACAATCACGTAGTCGAGGATTTCCACCGCGCCCAGTTCGGGGTCAACGCTGACCTGCGCTGCATGCGTGGCATAGCTGAAGGCGCCGTGGTCGGAATCCGGTTTGTACGATCCGATTGCTTCCAGCGGTTCGCCGGTCAGGGCCGGATCGAGTTCCTCCGGTGCGTCGTACCAGACTGATGCAAGTTCAGCCAAGGTCAGTTCACTGCCCGCGGTCTTGAGCGCGCCATCAACCAATTCGATATCTTTCTCCTCGCACTTAAACAGCGCTGCCGCGATTCGCTTGAGCCGGTGTTCGAGTCGTAGGCAACCGTCATTAACGGCGCCGCCACCCCAAACGATGCTGCGGGACGCGTAGGTGCCGGTCGAAAACGGTGTTTCACCAGTATCACCGTGGATCACCCGAACGTGCTGAAGTGGCACCTTGAGGACTCCGCTCGCGATCTGGGCGAGCGTGGTTTCAAGGCTCTGACCGTGAGATTGCAGTCCGGTCATGACTTCGAGTGTACCGTCCGGCGTTAATCGAACACGCGCCTGCTCATGTCCCGGGACGACGGGAATTCCCGCGCCGGCAAACACTTTGGTGCCGTGGGCGGTTTGCTCGGTATACGTGCCGAAGCCGACACCAAGGAGTGGTTCGCCCGGCCTGGCCGCGGCCTGCCGTGAGCGAATACCGATGAGGTCAATTAAATGCTCAGCACGCGTGACGGTCCTGGCATAGTCGCCGCTGTCAAAAATTTTGCCGACGACGTTGGTGTAAGGCATGTCAGCGGCAGTGACGAGGTTCCGCTTGCGGACCTCGCTCGGTTCTATATCCAATGCGTGCGCAATGGCGTCCAGCGTCAGTTCCAGGGCAAAGCAAATACCGGTGCGCGATACACCGCGATACGGTTGCAGCGGTGGCTTGTTGGTCATGAGTGTTTGTGCCCGGGCATGATAGCGAGGTACACGGTAAGGACCGGGGAAACTCGCCGCGGCCTGGGCCGCTTCAAAGCAGGAGGTGAAAGGCCACATCGAGTAGGCGCCTGCATTGACGTCGATATTGACATCAAGACCTAGCAGAACACCGTCTTTATCTGCGTAGCCAACGACCTTGTATTGATGTTCGCGGGCATTCGCGCCGACGATGAAGTGTTCGCGCCGGTCTTCGATCCAGCGCACCGGGTGGCGCCTTTGAATCGCCAGCCAGCTCACCGCGACTTCTTCCGGTTGCAGCACAAGCTTGAGGCCGAAGCCGCCACCGACGTCCGGGGCGATGACTCGGATCTGCTGTTGTTTCAATCCCAGGCAGTCAGCCAGCGCGCGCCGAATTAGGTGGGGCACCTGGGTTGAGGTGTAGACGGTCAGGATTTCTTTGCCGCTGTCCCAGTCGGCAACGACGCCACGGCATTCCATCGGCACCATGCAATGGCGGGCTGTTCTATACTGGCGCTCTATCCGCACCGCAGCATCCACAGAAAAGGGTTCACCCATTTCCATAGCGTGGTTCAGGTTATCGCCCCAGGCGTCGTGAACCAGCGATTGTTTGGCAAGCGCGTCGTGCACCGTGCCAACGCCGGATAGCGCTTCGTAGTCCACCTGGCACTGGTCCGTCCGATCTTCAGCAGCGGCCCGATTGTCCGCGAGACACATCGCAACCAGTTCGCCCGCATAGCGGACTTTTCCTGATGCCAGAACCGGGAAGGGTGCAGATTTGAATCCTGGCAATGTGGAATCCGCCACAATCGGGTGCACAGCGGTCAGGTCCTCAGCCGTATAGACGTCGGCCGAGATATCCGGCGGGATTACCACGGCGCGGATCAGCGCATGCGCATATGCGCTGCGCAGAAAGTTTACTTCGCGCATGCCAGGAAGCGCGATATCGGCGATATAGCGACCGAAACCTTTTAGGTAGCGGTCGTCTTCCAGGCGCTCAACGCTGGCACCAACCAGGCTAGGCATAGGTTTAGCCACTGACAGTTTCGTACGGCGATGAAGGTATCACCGCCGGTCTTGGAAAGTCACTCGTCGGCGCTCGCTACCTGGCCGTTCACCAGTGTGCCGTTCCGGGCGGGCCTTTCCATGGGCCCGCGATATCGTCGGTCACCCAGCCACCGTAAAAATCACCGTCCTGGGCGCGCACCCGTTCTCCGTCAATAATGCAGACCACGCGTCCCGGGTAGAATGCGACATGATCCGTCAGCAACGCGTATTCGGTTTTCGGCGCGGGATAATCCCAGGCGACGGCGAGAGTTTCGCCGCGTAGCGAGTAGTACCGTGCGCCGCCCTTCCACTCGCACACACTCGTACCAGCGAGCACCTGCAGTTGCGCCATATCGACGTCTGTCTTCGGCAGATACCAGGTCGGTGGACCGGCCGTTTCGCAGACCCGTTTCGCACGACTGGTCCGGGCGATCGCGGATGCAGAAGTTGAGACCGTAACGTGGCGCGAGTCGGCTCTGATTGCCGGGGGACGCGGGTAGTCCCAAACGGATTCCTGGTCCGCTTGGGGCGTATCGGCCCAAGGCGGGCGGATGCTGCCGTTATATTGCCACTTTACCAATCGTGTCGACTCGCTTATTTTTCCACTATTGCCGACAGTAGCCGGGCGCTGACCGAAGTCCGCCCAGTAGTTTTTAAACGCACCTTAACCATCGGTGGAACAACTTCCAATGAAACCGATTGCACTCATATTTACCATATCGCTGTTCAGTGCAGCTAGCAGCGCTTACGATCCAATGCCGGACCCACGCTTGTCTGACGCTTACTCGCGCGAGGAACTCGAGGCGCCCAGCGCGCGCACCGAATGGCGAAAATCGCAAGCCAAGGATCGTGCTTATCGCTCCGATAGGTTGCGCGACGAACGCTACGCTGAAGCCCGGCGCAAGGCCGACGACACGACCGAAGAGTAGCGGTCGTAACGCGAACACTTGCGAAACCCGGGAGCACCGCAGACTCCAATCGATGAGCGGGCCCCATCGGCGCCAGGCCCAGTGAATTACGCTCGGGACCGGGGCTATGGCAACCCTCCTTTCGGTGCCGGCCGCATGGTTAGAACTGCAAACGGGAATATCGCCGCCGAGCCATGATTGATTCGAAACTTCAAAATTTCGACGAAATTCTGGCCACGACCCGGTCGGTGCGGCGGCGCATTGATTTCGACCGCGCGGTCGACATGTCGGACATACACGCCTGCGTCGGGCTGGCCGTGCAGGCCCCGACCAGCGTCGGCGATGAAACCTGGCGCTTCGTCGTGATCGATGAAGCGACGAAGAAGGCGCGCCTGGCGGCGCTCTATCGGCGGGCGTTCGACGAATATTTGGCGACCAAGGCCGACGACATGAGCGCTCGCGGCGTTGAGCCGCGAGCCTTGTCACCGAACTACCGTTATCTGGCAGACAATATTCAGCGCTTTCCGGCCCTGATTCTGGTGTGTCGCGAAGGTCGGCCACCCGATGACGTTGCGGGTCAGCTGGCTTTCTACGGGTCGGTGATTCCAGCCGCCTGGTCGCTCATGATCGCGCTGCGATCGCGCCGCATCGGTTCGACCTGGACTACCTTGCACGCCTTGTTTGAGAGTGAGGTCAAAGACATTATTGCGATGCCTGATGACACCACGGCCTGCATCATGTTACCCGCCGGCTATATGCAGGACGCCAGGCTGAAGCGTGCCACGCGCATGGCGCCCACCGCGATCACCTACAGGAACAACTGGGGCCCTTAGCCGGTCCACTTCATTCGAATTTCAATTGTCGAAACCAACAGAGGACACAGCATCATCATGGCCACCACTCTGATCACCGGCGCCAATCGCGGCATCGGGCTCGAACTGACAAAAATTTATGCTGCCGCTGGTGATTTGGTGCATGCCTGTTGCCGCAAGCCGGATCGGGCCGATGAGCTTCGTGCAATCAAGGGCAAGGTGGAAGTTCACGCGCTTGAGGTCACGGATGGCGCCGCCGTCGACCGACTGGCACAATCCTTGTCGGGACGTGCGATTGACACCCTCATTAACAATGCCGGCATTCTCGGACCGGATGAGGCGAAGCAGACTGCGATAAAAATGGATTTCGACGGATGGGCGGAAACCTTTGCCGTCAACTCGATGGCGCCGGTCAGAATCATGCAGGCGCTGTTGCCCAACCTCAAAGCCAGCGCGAACCCCCGGGTCGTTACCATCACCTCGCAGATGGGTGCTTTATCGCTTGATACGACGATGGCCTATGCCTATTGCAGTTCAAAGGCCGCGCTCAACAAGTTCATGAAACTTGCCGCCATCGATCTTGCGCCGGAGGGCGTTCATGTATGTGTTATCCACCCGGGCTGGGTGCAAACCGATATGGGCGGTGCGAATGCCGCCATCACGCCGCAGGACAGTGCGGCCGGGATCGTCGGCACCATTGGACAACTCAATGCAGATACCACCGGCAGTTTCTGGAAGTGGAGCGGTGAGGTCCACGATTGGTAGCGCCGGCCGGTAGGGCTTAAATTGGTCTGCCGTTCATGTGCTGACTCACTCTAATTGAGGGCAATTTCGGCCATCAGTTCCAGTGTCGGAACATCGGGCTGGCGCAGGATGAGGCTGGTCGCGCCGCTGTCTGCCCACGCCTGATAACGTTCCTTGATGCGTTCAGCTGGCCCTGACAGTGAACGCATGTCGATGTATTCATCGGGTACAGCCGCAGCCGCTTCGGCCTTGTGACCGCCGAGGTAAAGTTCCTGAATACGGGCCGCTTCATCAGCGAATCCTCGCCGACCCATCTGCAAGGCATGGAAATTTTTAGAGCGATGACCCATGCCGCCGACATACAGCGCGATTTCGGCCTTCTGCCGATCCAGTGCCGCCTGCACGTCATCGTCCAGTTCAACCGGCACCATGGCGTAGATTTCGAAGCCTTCCATCGACTTGCCGTTGCCGGCGCGCGCGAAACCTTGCTCCAGCCAGGGCTGAAACTCGCTCATCGTGCCCGGCATGAAGCCATGCGGCATCCAGCCATCTGCGATTTCGCCGGTCAAGCGAACGGACGCTTCCTGCCCAGTCGCGAGCACGAGCGGGATGTCCGGGTTCATGTGCAATATTGATTTAAGCGGTTTGCCGAGACCCGTTGCATCTTCAGCCGGGTAGGGCAGCGCAATTTCGCGCCCGTCATGCGTGACCGGAGCTTCGCGTTTGAAGATTTTGCGCATGATCGTGACGTAGTCTTTCATGCGGTAGTACGGACTACCCCAGCGCTCGCCGTACCAGCCCTCGACGATTTGCGGGCCGGAAACACCGATGCCGATGACGACGCGCCCGCCACCCGCCATGGCGTCTATCGTACCGGCCTGCATCGCCGCGTTTGCTGGCGTGCGCGCGGCGAGCTGGATGATGCCGGTACATAACTTGATGCGTTCCGTTTTCGCGGCCAGGTAGGCCAGCGGGGTCATGGCGTCGGAGCCATAGGCTTCCGCCGTCCACACGGAGTCATAGCCGAGTGCTTCGGCTTTTTGTACCAGTTCGACGGGCACTTCGTAACGCGCGCCCGAGTAGCCCAGTGAGATGCCCAATTTCATAAAACGATTTCCTTAACGGTTCGGCGAAACACGAGCCCTGTAACTGGCGGAATTGAATTGCGGGGAACCGGCCGGCAGCGCACCAGACGGCATCTAAATGAGTGGGATCACGCGTTCAGCAAAATCCCGGGCCACATCGCGCGCATGTGCGAGCGCCGGCAGGAGGCTGATTTCGTGTACGCCTTTGGCCTCGGCGATGCGAATGTTCTCAGCGATTTGCGCTGGCTCGCCGACCATGCCGGTCCCTTCGATCATTGCTGGTGTGGCGAACTTGCGTTCACCCGGCGGCGTCCAGCTGCAATGGCCGGCGTGCAATACCTGGTGAATTTTTTCTTCCGCTATGTCCATCTCGCTGATGTGATCGCAATACTCTTCCCAGATATCACGCATGTATTCGGGTACAACATCGTCGTTTTTGGTGTAGCGCCAGATCTCGTAGACGAAATGAATCATGGTCGCGACCCACGGTGATGCAATGTCGACAATGCGATCGTCAGTCAGCTTTTCACCGGGGCGGAGAACAACGGCGTTGGTCACCGCGGTTTGATAAAAATCATTGGGCAGCGCACGTCCGGCTTTCTCCGCGCCCTCGCGCACGTGCTTCATATGGAAATCGATCAATTCCGGTTGCTCGCCAAATACCGCCACCAGGCCATCGGCCAGGGCGCCCGCAGTGCGCAGTGCCAGCGGACCATTCGCAGCCACGTAAATCGGAATCCGATCTTCGATATTTCGAAAACCTGTCCCATGTTCCTGCCATTTGATCGCCGTGGTCTTACCGTTGTAGTCGTATTCGACTTCCTCGTTGTCGAGTAAGGCCCTGATGACCCGGATGTATTCGCGGAACGCCTTGATCCTCATTGGATCCTGGCCCATGACCCGCATTGCGGTGTGTCCGGTACCAATGCCAAGAAAAACGCGGCCGGGCGCCAGCACGTTGACCGAGGCAATCGAATGCGCAGTTGTTGGCGCGATGCGCGTGCCGGGTACGGCAATGCCTGTGCCCATCCTGATCTTGGAGGTATTCACAGCGGCGACCGCCATGGTCGCGTAGCAGTCTGACCACATCATTTGGGTATCGGGGACCCACACCGCGTCGTAACCGTAATCCTCAAGGTCCTTGATGATGCGCCAGTCGCTGATGCGTGTTTCGATATGCAGACTGAATTTCATTGCTGCTCTCCTTGTACGATGTGATTAGCGCTTACAGGCTGTGTTTCAGCGGAATTTCGGCATGACTTCGTTTTCGAACAAGGCCTGCGATTCCGGGTTGCTGGCGGCAACGATGAACTGTGACATGCCGGTTGCATGGTGACGTTTTTCGATTTGCTCACGCACCTGGGCCGGCGTGCCGAACAAACAGGTTGGCGCCTCGAGGGCGGTTTTGAGATCCGCGAACCCCAGGTTCCTGGCCGCTTCGACAACCGCCGGGTCGTCCTGTTTTTCAGACAGGCAAATGATGCTCAAAGTGCCGAGCGTGATGTCACCGGGGGCGCGGCCGATTTCTTCGGCGTAGCGTTTCAGCAGGTTCACGCGTTTGATCAGCACTTCAGTCGTGAACGCGCGGGTCGCTTCCGGATCATTCGGAAAATCCTTACTGTTGCCAGTCGGCGGAATGATGTTAAGGATGTCTGCATGCCGGGCCGCGAGTTTCAGCAAGCGCGGTGCCGAGCCGCCCAGTAACAATGGCGGATGCGGTGCCTGGAGCGGACGCGGGTGGTTGTAGGCATTTTCGATCTGGAAATATTTGCCGCGAAACGTCGGTGCCTCCTGAGTCCACATGGCCTTGATGATTTCCAGTGTTTCTCCCAGTTGTTCAACCCGCACTGACGTTTCCGGGAAGGCATAACCGTGAGCCAGGTATTCACCAGAGAGCCAGCCCGAACCGAGTCCGAGCGTCAGGCGTCCGCCGCTCGCGATATCGAGTGTTGATGCGATCTTGGCCAGCAACGGCGGCGTGCGGAATGAGGCCGCGGCCACCACCGGCGCGATGCGAATCCTGCTGGTCTTCGCGGCCACCGTAGTCAGCAGGGTAAAGCACTCCAGCTGCGGATCGCTCGGTGCGGCGAAGGGTGAGAAAAAGTGGTCGTTGGTTGTAAAAACCGCGTAGCCGTTCTTCTCCGCGGCGACCCCGGCGGCGACGGCTTGTTCAAAATCGCCGCTGATTGAAAAGTACCCGAATTCAATATCGGCCATGTGAAAACTCCTAAAATTCGCCGGTGCTAGTTCGCTTTACGAAAATGTGGCATCACTTCTTCGGCGAAGAGTTTCATCGAGCGCTCGGTCTTGTCAGCCGGCATACCGGCGAGCTGCATCCACATTACGAGGTGGGTTACGCGGCTCGACGATTCATAGCGTTCAATCTCCTCAATGATATCGTCCGGCGTTCCGATCATCAGCGGTGCTTCAAAGAATGACAGCCCGGGGGTGTCGCGCAGTTTCTCCGGTGGTGGCATGTCGGACACCGACATTGTTTCCTGGAACCACTTGGCATCGGCGGCTTCTTTCAGCCAGGTGTCATAGGTTTGCATCATGTAATGCGCGTGTTCCTGCGCATCGTTCCAGGCTTCGTCACGTGTCGGCGCGAGATAAACCAGCCGCAGCTGCGAAATATTGAAGTCTTTCGGATTGCGTCCGTTCTTGACCAGCTCTTCGTCGTACATGCGCTGCAGGTTCTCGCCCCCCGTTCCAGCGACGTGGAAACCGAACCGAGCGGCGCGTTTGGCCGCTTTGCGACCCATGACGGCGGTCCATATGGGAGGATGCGGCGCCTGCACCGGCGTAGGTTCGAGGTGCACGTTCTTTAAGTCGTAAAACTCGCCCTTGAAATCGAACACTTCTTCGGTCCACGCTTTTTGAATGATCTCCAGGCCTTCATCCATGAGTTTCGCACGATGCTCGCGCGGTACGCCGTAGCCTTGAAACTCCGGCACGCGGTAGCCTAATCCCATGCCCAGATCGAGGCGACCCTTGGAAATGATGTCGACCACGGTGGCCTCTTCGACAACGTTGATCGGATGCTTTCCGAGCGGCAGCAGAATTACAAACGTGCCGATACGAATCGCCCGGGTTTGTGCAGCGATGGCAGACGCCGTGGTTAACAGCGCCGGACACCAGCCATCTTCCCAGAAATGATGTTCGGTCAGCCAGATTTCGTCGTAGCCTAGTTCCTCGGCCAGCTGCGCTTGCTTTAAGTGCTCGTCGTAGATGTCCGTCCATGGCCGGCGCCACTTGGGCGGATTGCGAAATGCCAGTAACAAGCCAAAGTTTAATCTCATGGTTGACCTCCGTGGTTTTTGATCGAGGCGTGTCTCCGCCGACCGGGCGTGTTCAATATTACCTGTTTGCCTGCATAGCGAAACTGTCAGACAGGCTCCCGCTGAAATCCACGTTGGTCTGTCGAGGGAATCTGCGAGTAACATAGGGAACCAGAAGCAGCGGTGCAGCTGCACTGCAAACAAGTGGTGCCCAGAAAATTGAGCGGGGAGAGATCATGGAATTCAAAGAAGTTATAGGCAGAAGGCGCAGCATTCGCTTTTTCGAACCGGATAAACCGGTCGAGCGGGAAAAGATACAGATCATGCTGGAAGCGGCACGTCTGTCCTCGTGTGCGGTCAACGCCCATTGGCTGAAAGCCATCGTGATGAACCGGGATTACATTCCAGAAGACATGCTGGACAAGCTCAAAACGCCGGTGATGAACGTGCAACTCGATCTGGCTCCCGTGCACATTTATTTCTTTGCCGACATGAGTGTAGTCCAGCGCAATGAAGGCAGCCGTCTCAAGCAACTTGTCGATGTGGGCGCCTTACCCCCGACACACGGCTGGAGCCATAATTTTGTCGATGAACTCGTCTATCCGCAGATTCTCAAACCGCTGACTGAGAATCCGGCTTATGCGGCCGTCGCCGCCGCAGACGCGGGCATGGCCGTCGGCCAGGCGCTGCTCGCCGGTGTTGATGAAGGTTTGGGTGTGGGTCTTAACACCCCCAACCCGGAACACATCCACGAAGTGCTTGGCGTGCCGGAAGAATGGATGATGCTATGGGTGTTGTTGGTCGGCTATCCGGCTGAATCCTGGGATGCCGGCGGTCAGCGCCCCCGCCCGCCGTTCGAAGAGCAGTATTTCGAAGGAGAATACGGCGTGCCGTTCGAGCGTGACGACAAGGTGGTCGAAGGGCTCAAGGACGCGAATATGATTCAGAAGCAGGCGATCAAAGATGATCCCGAGCGCAAGGCCGAGATCAAGAAACTCGCGGAACGTTTCGGCTTGCCCCTATGAGTGAATCGCTTGAACTGAAACCCATGGCGGAATATGCCACCGTTCGAACCTGGATGGATGGCCTGCGCGAGCACTGGGGCGGCGACCCCGAAACTGATGATCCGGATCGGCTGCCGACGCTACAGGATTTCTGCAACTACGCTAATGTTGATCCGGACACAATCATTAAAGAATGTAAGCGCATCAACAAGGCAGGCGATCCCCGCATCAGTGTCAAAGGGCGCCGCAAGTACGCTGAGCTGATTGATCAGTTTCAAAAAGAACAGGAAGGGTCGCGCATCATCCGCGCAAAACGTGGCAATGCCGTGCGCAGCTTTCTGATTCATAACGCCATCCTGCTGTCGCCCGGCGCCCAAATGGCCGGCAGCGATTAGCGGGAAGCGACGTTCTCAACGTTCAGGTGAGGGTTGGCAGTCGCCGACCCTCACTAATTCTCCTGCATCTCCGATAGTCCCATCGGCCGGGCGCTAGGAAGAGCGGGCATTGCCTGGCCTCGGGAGTTGCCCGGTTCAAAAGGCTTTCCCCGGTGCAGACCAGCCGGAGGCTAGCCCGCCGATGCGACACGTGCGCCGCTACAGTCCAGCCTCGTATAGTCGTTCGCCTCGCCCGCTTCGGTTTGTTCCTTGTAGGCTGGCAGCCCGCCGAGGTAGGACAGGAGTGCCCGGGGTTTTCCCGGAATATTGGCCCCCATGTACCAGCTGTTGGCCTTGTACAGCAGGCTGCCTTCACTGACGTCATGCATGTGTTGCATCCACTGATCTTCGGCGTCCTGCCTGGCCTCGACGCGGGCGTCTGCACCGAGACCGAGATGGTTGATGCAGCGATCCACCCATTCGACCTGGTGTTCCGATAACAACATGGGGCTGACCAGTGCGCCGTTGGCGCAGGGGCCATCGAGAAAAAACAGATTGGGAAAACCAACGCTCAGCAGACCGAGGTATGCGCGCGGTGCGCCTTCCCAGTGGTCATTGAGATCCTGTCCGTTCTTACCGCTGACGGCGATGCGACTGATGGCGCCGGTGACGGCATCAAAACCGGTCGCAAAGATGAGACTGTCGCAGCCGTACTCCTGGCCGCGAACGACGACACCTTTCGCGGTGATTTTCTCGATCGGCGAATCCTTGATCGAAACAAGCGTCACATTGTCGCGATTGTAGGTTTCGTAGTAGCCGGTATCCGCACACAGCCGTTTGGCCATGATCGGGTAACCGCGCGGCAGCAGCAGTTCGGCAAGCGCAGGATCGTTGACGCGCGCACGGGTTTTCTCCCGCACAAAATCCGCCAGCGTGTCGTTGGCCGCCTGATCGGTCAGTAAATCGAGAAACGATGAGTAGTAGCACAGGCCGCCTGATTCCCAGCGCATTTCGTAGTCGGCCAGACGCTCTTCTTCGCTGACATCGACGGCATTGTTGTCGTTTGGCGCTGTCGGCTGATTGTTGACGGCGATAAAGCCTGCGCGCGATTCCCAGCGCTGCCGTCGACGCCACTCCGGATACATTGATTTGACGAGTTTTTCGAACTCGCGATCCAGAGGTTCATTTTTGAGCGGGATAGAAAATGGCGGCGTGCGTTGAAAGACGGTCAGGTGCGCGGCCTGCCTAGCGATGAGCGGTATGGCCTGAACGGCAGACGACCCCGTGCCGATAATGCAGACTCGCTTGCCTGTGAAATCGACCTCTTCCTGCGGCCACTTCGATGTCAGGTAGGTCTCGCCTTCATAGTCTTCCACGCCTTCGAAATCCGGAATTTCACCGGCCGACAGGAATCCCGTTGCCATCACGCAATACTTCGCCGTGATCGGCACGCCACGGTCGGTCGCAATCGACCAGCTCGCGCGTTGCTCATCGTAGTTGGCGGCAGTCACCCGGGTTTCGAGCTGAATGTTCGGCCACAGCTCAAAGCGATCAGCACAATGGTTGATGTAGCGCAGCAACTCCGGTTGACCCGCGTAGCGTTCTGACCACGACCATTCCTGCTGCAGATCTTCATCAAAGGAATAGGAATACTCCATGCTCTCGACATCGACTCGGGCACCGGGATAGCGATTCCAGAACCAGGTGCCGCCGATGCCGTTGCCGGCTTCAAACAGGCGTACCTTGTAGCCGCGTTGCTGACAGCGGTGCAGCATATACAGCCCTGCAAAGCCGGCGCCGGCGATCACAACGTCGAAGTCGCAGCCGCTCTCGGTCTGCGCTTGGGCGGTTTCGATTGCAGTCATTGAGCTCATGTTCAGTCTCCGTGAGATGTTCTGTTCGCGACGTG
This sequence comes from uncultured bacterium, assembly GCA_964012875.1. Classification (GTDB taxonomy): domain Bacteria; phylum Pseudomonadota; class Gammaproteobacteria; genus CAXGUU01. Next base: position 6,395 of record CAXGUU010000017.1, on the reverse strand, counting down.
CGCGGAATTTATCAGCGCTTCGTCCTGCTGCGTAATGATAATCGGCAGATCAGCGCGACGGTAGTTGAGCCGCCGGGTGGTCAGAGAGAAAGTTTTGATAACATGCGCCGGCCCCACACATCTAACGGAGACGGATACAAATGAGTGACCCGATTATCGAAGCCAGTACCAGCGGCTGGATTGCCGACCACCGCAAGCAGTACCTCGCCGACGGCAAAGCCGGCCATATGTGGGATTCCAGTTTCGCTGGCGGCCCTGGCCCGCTGCCCACATTGTTGTTAACCACTACCGGTTGTAAAAGTGGCAAGGAATCGGTCATGCCGCTGCTTTACGGCGAAGTAGACGGTGGTTACGCCATCATTGCTTCAAAAGGTGGCGACCCCAAGCATCCCGGCTGGTACCACAACATCATGGCCCAGGGTGACGTCAAGGTTCAGGTTGCCGAGGACGTGTTCGATGCCAGCACGCGGGTAGCCGAAGGCGACGAACGCGAAAAAATCTGGGCGCAGATGGCAGCAATGTACCCGCCCTTCAGCGATTATCAGGAAAGCGCCACCAAGGCGACCGGGCGCAAGATTCCGGTCATCGTGCTTGAGAAAAAAGGCTGATTGCGTTCGGTCGAATTTGAAATGAAGGCCGGTGCGCGACTGCGTACCGGCCTTTTTTTTGGTACGCGCGCCCGCTAGGCGATCGAGTCCGCAAGTTCGTCGCGGAATTTCGGATGCGCGATTTCAATCAATGCATCTGCCCGCTGCCACAGGCTCTTGCCCTTGAGGCTCGCAATTCCAAACTCGGTAATCACCTTGTCGACACAGAACCTTGGCGTCGTAACGACGCTGCCTGCGGCCAGCGTAGTCACGATCTTCGAGCGCTTGTCGCCCGCCGTGGTTGAAGGCATGGCGATGATGGAGACGCCGCTTGGCGATAGTGCGGCGGCTTCAATGTAGTCGAGCGAACCGCCCACGCCACTGATTTGGACGGGGCCGAGGGTTTCGCCGTTACTCTGGCCCTGCAAATCGATTTCGACTGAGGAATTGATCGAGACGAAGTTCTCGAGCGCTGCCAGTCGCGCCGGGTTGTGCGTCACTTCCATGCGCTGCATTGAAATACGCTTGTCGTCATGGCAATAGTCGTAAAGGGTTTGGTCGCCGGCCAATTCGCCATTCATTACCTGAGGTTCGTGCGCCACGTTGTCGAGGTAATGCATCAGGCTTTGCGACAGCATGCCCGAGAAAAGATTGGTGCCCTTGATCTCAGCCAACCGCGCGAGCACCCGATCGGGCACCGCGCCAATGCCGAACTGAACCCACGCATCGGTGGGAATCAGACTTAAAACATGCTCAATGATCTTGTGGTCGCGTTCCACCGGCTGCCCGGTGTCGTAGACCGCGAGTGGGGCGTCAGATTCGAAGGCGAAATCAATGTCAGCGATGTTGATCCGCGAATCGCCATGAGTGACCGGCATGTTGCGGTTCATTTCAGCAATTACCAGCGGCGCCTGTTCGACGAAGTGCGGGTTGGGGCCGACCGAGATACCGAGACTGACGGTGCCGTCGTCCTGCGGCAGCGAGGTCTGGACGACCGCAACGTCAGGTGAAATCGGGCCGCGGCGCCGAACGGTGCGTGTCAGGTCGCTCAGGCGAATCGGCGCGAAACTGACCTTGTCGCGATCGGGTTGTTTGAACAGGTGGCGGATTGATGGCGCGGCCTGCCAGGTCAGGTAGTGAAAATGATCGCCCAGTCCCCGTTCGAGGAAGCGGTAATCTCCCAGTGACAGGCCGGAACACACCGTGAGGTTCCGAAAGCGCTCGATGCCCGCGCTGAAGGCATCAAAAAAACGCGTGGGATTGGCGCAGGCGCCAGGAAATATCACGGTCGATCCATCTTCGATGGCAGCGATGGCGGCTGCAGGTTCAACAATCTTCATGGCGACATTGTGCGATCAGCGCGCCCGCCCGGCCACCCGGCCAAATTTTGTCCCCGCCCGGTGGTAGCATCGATGGGCACAGACCAGAGTGCCTACACGGGGGAGAAGACGCCATGAAGTATTGGGATATTGAACAACAAGGTGCCGTCATGATCGCGGCTTACAACAATCCGCCTACCAACTATATGGTGGCCGAGGCTACGGCTGAACTCGCCGAACTCATCACCCGCTGGCGTGAGCCGGATGTCAGGGCCGTCGTACTGACGGGTGCCGTGCCCGATCGCTACATTACCCATTACAGCGTGGAAGAACTGGTAGAGATGGGCGCTGATCCCAGGGCGCTCAAACAAGCCGCCCATACTCTGATTTATGGCTACCACTCCCTGCTGCGCTCGCTCGCCTACCTCGACAAGCCGATCGTGGTCGGCATGACCGGCGACACCATGGGGTGCGGACTGGAGCTGTCGCTCAACTGCGATATCCGGGTGGCGCAGAAAGGAGACTACCGAATCGGTTTCCCCGAAGTGGCGCTTGGCATCCTGACCGGCACGGGTTCGCAACTGCTGGCGAAAATCATCGGTCACGGCCGGGCCATGGATTTCCTCATGCGCAGCCGCTGCGTGACACCCGAAGGCGCGCTCGAGCTCGGCATCGTAACCGAGCTGGCCGACGATGCCCGTGTCCGTGCGATTGAAATTGCCGAGGGCCTGGCGCGCCTGTCCCCGGTCTCGGTCACCGCCGCTAAACGTTCGATCACCCGGGGTGCCAATCTGCCCATGGAAGAGGGGCTCAAGGTCGAAGCGGAAGAATGGCTGAAGACCATTGTGACCGAGCAAGCGATGGACATTATGCGCGACTACGTGGCGCAGCCGTTTGATGACCGCCGGGCATGGATCGATCGACATGGCGTGCCGCCTCGAGCGGGTCATGCGACCGGCAGTTGAGGCCCCCGCGTCCGATGCCGGGCGGGTTCATTGTTCGCACGAGTAGACGCCTGCGTATGTCAATAAGGCCGGCGCTCTGGCCGGCTTCAGCTGAGTTCGAAGCCGTCGTACCCGTTTTCCGCCACCTCATTGCAAAGCGTTCGATAGGTCCCGAACCCGCCAATATAGGGTAGGAACACGCGGGGTTTACCCGGGATATTGGCGCCCAGGTACCAGGAGTCGACCTCGACAAACAGGGTTTCATTGGCGAGTTCCTGCACGTGCTTGCCCCAATCGACTTCGGCATGGTCGGCGGGCTCGATCACAGCGATATCGTGTTCTCTCGCATGGGCGATGAAATCGCTGATCCAGTTCATGTGTTGTTCGATCGAGGTCGGCATGTTGCCGAGCACCGAGGGGCTTCCGGGGCCGGTGATCATGAACATATTGGGAAAACCCCGGCTGGCCACCCCGAGGTACGTCCTGGGCCCTTCGGCCCAGCGGTCCTTTAACAGCTGACCGTTGCGTCCGCGAATGTCAATACGGGTGAGTGGCCCGGTCAGGGCATCGAAACCGGTCGCGAACACCAGTTCATCGAGTTCGTGCAATCCGGCGGTGGTCTGAACACCGCTGCTTACGATTTTTTCAATCGGCGTTTCACGCAAATCGATCAGTGTGACGTTGTCACGGTTAAAGGTCTCAAAATAACCCTGGTCAAGTGGCAGCCGTTTGCTTGCGATTGGATAATCCTTCGGGATGAGCTTTTCGGCGATTTCAGGGTCGGTCACGGTTTCGCGAATCTTGCGCCGGACGAATTCGGCCGCATGGTCATTGGCTTCGCGAACAAAGGGCAGGTCCGCGTAGCTCCCGAACATCCACTCAAAGCCGCCTTTCTGCCAGTCGGCTTCGAATTGCGCTTCGCGTTCTTCGGCCGACACGTTCAATACTTCCTCGGTTTTGAAATCATACGGTTGACCTATAGTCGCCCAGCGACAGAATTCGCGAATGTCCTTGATGTTGGCCTTCAGTGCCTTGACCCGCTCGGGTGACAACTCGTGATTTCGGGCCGGTACGCTGAAGTTCGGGGTACGCTGGAATACCGTCAGATGATCGGCCTGCGCGGCGATGAGCGGAATCGCCTGAATGCCCGATGAGCCGGTGCCGATCACGCCGATGCGCTTACCGGTGAAGTCGACGGGTTCGTGAGGCCACTCGCCGGTGTGGTACCAGTGGCCGGAAAAATCTTCGCGGCCCGGGATGTCCGGCAGCTGTGCGGCCGACAGGCAACCGACCGCGGTTATCAGATAGGTGCAGGTTACGACCTCGCCTTTTTCGGTCTCGACAACCCAGCGATTGCCACCCTCATCGTAGGTCGCAGCGCTCACCCGCGTGTCGAAACTGAATGCCTTGCGTAACCCGAAGCGGTCGGCAACATGTTGAAGATAACTCAGGATTTCCGGCTGTGAGGGAAAGCGCTTCGACCAGGTCCAGTCCTGTTCAAGTTCGTCATCAAAACTGAACGAATAGACCCAGGATTCAGAGTCTGAGCTCGCGCCCGGATAGCGATTCCAGTACCAGGTTCCGCCGACGTCGTTACCGCGTTCGAAAGCGCGTATGCTCAAGCCCGTTTCCCGCAACTTGTAAACGGCGTATAAGCCGGCAAATCCGGCCCCGATGACGACGGCGTCAACGGCAGATGGGTCATTCGGTTGATCGATTGCCACGGTACTTAGTTCCTCCGTTTCTGTGGTCAAGCGCCATTCATGTCTGTCCGCGACGCGAAGCCCGGACAGACGAAAGATAGTTTTGGGGCTTGCCGGGTTCAAGTGCCCGATGCCGCTCGCGGTTTATCACCCTCTGAGCCGCGACGCTGACCAGCGTGCCTGGCATGGATGGGCAGTCTGTCAGCAGGTCACGTCCTCCTTGTTTTTGGCCGGTGCCGGCGCTTTTAATGCGTGGTTTGGGACCAGTTGGACGAACCGGGTGCGCTGTTTTGTGCTGATCGGCGGCGGGGATCACGTGGCATTTCCTTGGCAACCGAGCGGCACGTTGGTTCGCCGGAAATATCCGTGAAGTGGCCTGAAAATTATGCTTTCCAAAAATTAATATTGGATTCGGGACAAACTGCGCACATTGTGTCCGGAACGGGACCCTCGCCAACAGGGTACAAAATTCCAGGTTGACGGCGGCGGTGGTGAAGACACGCTCGGCCTTTCGATGGGTGAGGTCGAACTTGATTTGAGCGCTATCGCCGAGCGGGTCTACACCGGCATTGAGCGGATTGATCTTACTGACGGCGACGACAGTCTGACAGTTGGATTGCGGAACCTGCTCGAACTGTCCGTTCGGGGTGACGGCGGGGATATCGTGAACGCGGTCGGGTTAAGCCGGCGATCCGGTACATTCATGGACGACGGGGTGACCTATGAGCAATATGCGGTTGCGGGCACTCCGGCTTTACTGAATATCGATCAGTGTATGACCGTCAATCTACTGTAAATACTCGCGTTTATAAGAAATGCTTTGCCAACGGGTGGGTTTTGGCGCCCGGGCGACAGCGGAGGCCGCTTAAAAGGTGCGCCCTGACTGGTCGGTGAGTGCCTACACACTGGGCTGGATTATGGTGACCCAGAGTGAGGTAGCCGAAGGTCTTAAATTCCTGCGCGAGGTGTTTTCCAGGGATAAAAACCTGCTGATCAGGTTTCACATCGCGTCAGCGCTCCATCAACTCGGCCGCGATCAGGAGGCAGGCCGCGAGCTGAAGGCGATTATGCGCCGCGGAAGCGGGCTACCTTGGATCGCAGGCGTCGAGAATCTCTACCGGTCTATCCAGTAAGCAAGGCCCGGCGGCCGAGCTCGAAATCGGTCTTTAAGGGATGGAAGCTGGCGGCATGGTGATATCGGCCGTCGCCACCTCGTAACCTGGCGTTGTTCTGATATCCGCGCGATAACGTTCGACATGTGACGGGAAAGCCTGGGGCGCAAAACGCTCGGCGAGCAGGAATGAGTATTCGGTCATGATGTCAGCGGCCGTGAACTCATCACCTACGATATACCGGTGTTTCGAGAGTTCATCATCCAGTGCACTGACACATAGTTTCGACCGCTCACGCATCTCTACGATTGCCACTTCACTCTGCTGGTTAGCGGGCAGGGCGCGCCGGTGATTGACGATTTCGCCTAAAGGGCGGGCGTGAGTTGCTTCCGCGAACCAACTCCACTGGAGGAATCTGGCGTAGTCGTCGGTGTCGACCGCGGGTTGCAGTCGGCCGTTACCGTACCTGCCGAGTATGTATTGCATCATCGCGCCGGATTCGAACATGGTGAGTTCGCCGTCAATCAGGGCCGGAACCTTGCCAACCGGGTTGAGTTTTCGCCACTCGGCACTGGCGCGATATTCAGGCGAAAAATCGACTGGAAATTTTTCGTACGGGAGTTCCATCGCTTCGCACAACCAGACGATGCGCAAGGATCGCGTCAATGGAACATGAAATATTTGCAGCACGGGGTGCATGCTCCTTCGCAGTAGCTGACTGGTAGTTTAT
>CAXGUU010000016.1:0-22190 GCA_964012875.1 uncultured bacterium | reverse complement strand
TTCGAAGCCAACCTCGGTTGGGGGGTAAAACTTTCGAAACCCCGGTTCATGGGCAAACACAGCCTGACCACACTGAAACCGAAACGAGCGCGACGATTGGTTGGTTTCGAGTGCAATGACGGCAGGGCGCGCGGCATTCTGGAAAATCATCTGGTCATCGAACAGAGCGATATCGCCGGTCGAATTACCAGTGTCGCATTCAGTCCGCATCGTGATGCCGTAATTGGTCTCGCCATGGTTGACGAGCCGCTGCACGAAGTTGGCCGCACACTGGAAGTTCGTATTGATGACGGCACGCTGGTCGCGGTGAGATGCGTTGAAACACCGTTTTACGACCCCGATAATCTGCGCCAGAAGGCGGAGAGCCAGGCGGATGTCTGAACCCAAACTGTCATCTCCTGTACTCGCCACCTACGGCCATGACGCGACGACAACGCAGATTAACGGCATGCGCGTGGCATCAGACGGCCCCGCGATCGAGCCGGAGGGTGACTACCTGGTCGATATAAGTGCGGTGCAAAAAGTCATCGCGCTCGGCCCGGGCGCAGCAGCCTATCTTTCCAACAACTTTGGCAAAGCACCGGAAAACCTGTTCGAATGCGTAACGACCCCGAAAAATCAAACCCTCGTCCACCTGCACTACGACCGGTATCTGATCATCAATGCGCTCGATCAGGGCGAAACGGCGATCAATGAGACAGCGCACGAAACCACAATCGATGGTGGCGTGCTCCTACGTTACGATGTCTGCGAATGCGCGCTCATCGGTCCGCACCAGCAGACCATCCTGCACGAGCTGAGCGCAACCTCGGCAGGCCTGCTTTCGCCGGAGCGATGGCTTGCCACCCGGATAGCCCACGCCGACGTGGGTATTCGCCTAATTCAAGCCCCCCAACCACATCTGCGCATCATCTGCAGTACGGGTGACGCACGCTTCATGTTTTCTACGCTCGCTGAGGTTATCAACGAAGTAGGCGGAAGCCTATCCACGTTCGATGCTTACAGTCGATTTGTCGCCAGCGCTTGAGTCGAACCCTGATGGCGCGTCGGAAATCAGAACCAAGCGAAACCCCGGAAGACAGCTTCAATGGCGAATCGCCGGAACTCGGTGCCTTCATCGGGGCGATTCTGAAGCGAACCCGCCAACAACAGCACCTGACCATTCAGGATGTTTCGGAACTGGCGGATGTCAGCCGCGGCATGTTGAGCCGCATTGAGAACGGGCAGGCAACGCCCAGTCTCGATTCGCTGGTGCGCGTCTGTAATGCGCTCGGCCTGTCGATGACGAATCTGTTCAAAGACTTTGACGCGCCGCAGGGTGCGGCTGTTTACATCCCCAAGGGTGAAGGCATGGACGTCGCCCGACGCGGTACCCGACGCGGCCATACCTATGAGCTGTTGTCATTCGACCAGGGACCGAAAAAGCGTTTCGAGCCTTTTTTGATTACCCTCGACGATGAGTCGGAAACTTTTCCCAGGTTTCAACACCCGGGAACGGAATTCATGTACATGCTCAAAGGACGAATGGAATATCGGCACGGGCGCCAGACCTACCTGCTGAAACCCGGAGACTCGATTACGTTCGACGGCAATATTCCGCACGGGCCGGAGCAATTGATCACGCTGCCGATCCAGTTTCTGTCAATCATGCACTACAACGACGACTAGCAGCGGCCTCGAGAATAATCGAGGCACAGCGCCCCAAAATTGTGCATGGAGGAACGGCGGCGCGAATGATTCGAGAAGCGCAGCTTATTGATGTATAAGTGAGCATCGCAGAATCGTTCGCAACAAAGCTTGCGGGTAGCGCAGCCGGTTTTTCTGGGGAGAAAATTAGTGGACAACGAACTAACGTCACTAGGCATCATCTTCACCGAGTTCTACTACTGGGTGACCGTAGTCTTCATGTTTTTGATTCACGTCGGCTTCTGCGTCTACGAGGTAGGCGTTTCAAGACGTAAGAATCACCTGCACACATTGATGAAAAACACCATTCTGGTGCCACTGGTGACAGTCACGTTTTTTCTCTTCGGCTGGTGGATCTATTTCGCCTTCCCCAATGGCCCCGGCATCATTGGCGGAATCGTGTCCGCGCCCTGGGCAGTGCCCTGGAGTGAGCTGATGGGCGCACACATGGGTGGTGCGCCCGCGAGTGATGTGGTCACCGCCGACGATACGGTGTACTGGGCGCGCATAAACGGCGTTTTCTGGGCCGCATTCCTGCTCTTTTCGTGGACGGCCGCATCCATCGTCTCGGGTGCCTGCATCGAACGCATCCGGTCGGGCGCTTTCTGGATACTCGCCGTCCTCATTGGTTCAGTCTTTTGGATCATCGACGCCTCGTGGGGCTGGCACGCCGAAGGCTGGATGGTACAGAAGCTTGGTTATCACGATGCCTATGCGTCGGGTGTCATCCATGCCATTGCCGGTGGCTTCGCTCTCGGCGTGTTGATGGTGCTCGGACCGCGCATCGGCAAGTTTCGCGCCGACGGCACGGCGCGCGTGATCCCGCCGGCCAACCCCTGGTTTATCACCATCGGCTTGTTCCTGATTTTCACCGGTTTCTGGGGTTTCTACGCGGCGTGTAATGTTCCCATCATTGATATTCAGGACGGCGACGAGGTGTTCTTTTCAGCCACGAATATTTACCTTGCGCCGACTACACTGTCTGCCATTACTTTTAATTTTCTGATGTCTTTGTCCGGCGGCATGATGGCGGGCTACATGTTGTCGCGCGGCGATCCGTTCTGGACCTATTCGTCGGGACTGGCGGGCATCATCGCGGCATCTGCGGGCAACGATCTCTACCACCCGGTGCAATCAATGTTCATTGGCGCGGCGGGCGTGTTCTTCATGTACAAGATGCACTATTTCGTCGAAAAACGATTCAAGATTGATGATGCAGTCGGCGCCGTAGCAGTACATGGCTACGCTGGCTTCTTTGGCGTCGTAGTCGCAGGGTTCATGCTCTGGGGTTACCCCTCCTCGCCCAATCCGGATTTCGCGGTCATCACACCGTGGGGACAACTCGCAGGTGCCATCATCATGTTCGGTGTACTGGGATTAGTACCGGGCTACATCACCGCGCGGATCCTTGCTTCGTTCGACCTGCTGCGTATACCCAAGGTGGTTGAAATTGCAGGATTGGACATTAAGGTTGAAGATGAAACTCACGCGCAAACGCAAGAGTTGAATGCCGCTGAGCGCGACGCGCTTTAGGCCCTGGTAACCGAGGAGAACGTCATGTCGACAGGAAGCTTCGAAAACTTCGCAGGTACGATCACTGAAATCGGGCCGCTGTATCCGTTCGTCGGCAGTGAAATGATTCTCGTCGGCGCGGCCGTTATCTTCTGGTTGTGGTGGCACATTTCAGAAATGCGGATTGAAAAGCGCGAATACGAAGAGGAAGTCGAGCGCTACGGCGATCAGAATGCGATTAAAAAGCGCCTTGATGCTGAGCGCGATTAGTAATACGCCAACCGCATCGACAGCATGATCACGATCGATACGGAGGTCACCTTCGACGATCCCTTGCCGCAGTCAGCCGACGTCGTCGTGATCGGCGCCGGCGTCATTGGCATGTTCACGGCCTGGTTCCTGAATCGGGCGGGTGCGTCGGTTGTCGTGTGTGAGAAAGGACGTGTGGCCGGCGAGCAGTCCGGACGGAACTGGGGCTGGATACGCCAGCAGGGACGCGACGAGGCTGAACTGCCCATCATGATGCGCAGTATTCAGTTGTGGGAAGAGATGGCGCAAACGCTCGAAACCGATATCGGCTTCCGGCGTGGCGGCGTAGCCTACCTGGCGGAAACGCGCGAGCGATATGAAAAACTCAGGCGATGGTTGCCCATCGCTGAATCGCACGGACTGGATTCGCGAGATATGAGTGAATCCGCGGTTGCGACCTTAATCAATAGCGGTTCACCGCAATGGGTGGGCGGCGTGTATACGCCGAGCGATGCCCGCGCCGAACCTTTTGTCGCAGTACCGGCAGTGGCAGGACTGGTGCAGGCAGAAGGTGTACGCCTGAAAGAAAACTGTGCCGTACGTTCCATCACGAGCGATCGGGGTCGGGTCAGTGCAGTCGTTACTGAGTCTGGCGCTGTTCAGACCTCTAGGGTGGTTTGCTGCGCCGGCGCCTGGAGCCGGTTGTTCCTCGGCCATCTCGGTTTCCACCTGCCGCAACTGACCGTACGCGCGACGGTGGCAAGGACCGCGGCTGCGCCCGAGATCTTCGCCGGGAATGCGGCCGGCAGTGACTTGGCGTTCAGGCGGCGGCTCGATGGTGGCTACTCAATGGCCTTAAGCAATCACATGGAACATTTTATCAGCGGCGCAAGTTTTCGCGACTTTCGGGCTTTCATTCCCGCTCTGCGCGCCTCATGGCACCAGACCCGGCTTCGGCCCGGGCAAAGTAAATATTCGGCACATACCCGCGGCCGCTGGCGAGTCGATGAAACCACGCCGTTCGAACGGGTGCGCGTCCTGCATCCCGAACCTTCACCCTGGGCAATTCGCGAAATTCAGGCACGGGTCGCCCGCCGACTATCCTCTCTAGGTGATATTGAGTTGACACAAAGCTGGGCCGGCATGATTGACGCGACGCCCGACATGGTTCCCGTCATTGATGAACTCCCGGAGCTGAACGGATTTCATCTGGCCACCGGTTTCAGCGGCCACGGTTTCGGCATTGGCCCCGGTGCCGGCGAAGTCATCGCCGGCATGGTGATGGATCGCGCGCCGCAAGTCGATTTGGGCCGCTTCCGATATGCCCGATTTTTCGACGGCACCCCGCTGAAGCTTGGTCCAATCATCTGAGCGAAGTCATCACGTCGCTGCAGACAGCCCGCTTAACTCAAACGGTTACTGCCGGCTCACTTATCAGCGCTCGGCAAATGTTCGCGGCAATCTCAAATGATCGCAGTCGTGCGTCATGGTCAAAAATTTGCGCCGTCAACATGACTTCATCTACCTGCCTGTGTTCGACAAAATGTTGCAGTTTTTCACTGACGGTGTCGGCACTCCCAACCATTGCATATTTAAGCGCCTGGGCCACACCCGCCTTCTCAGCCGCGCTCCAGTAGCTATCCATGCTGTCGATCGGTGGCTGCAATCGACCAGGCGCACCACGAAACAAATTAGTGAACTGAATTTGTGCCGAGGTAAACAGGTGGCGGGCCTCATCATCGGTGGCCGCGGCGAAGCAATTCACCCCAACCATGACGTAAGGTGCGTCAAGCTGGTCGGAGGGCTTGAAGTTCTCCCGATAGACGTCGAGCGCCTGTTCCAGCGCCTCCGGTGCGAAGTGCGACGCGAAGGCATAGGGTAGTCCTAGATAGGCCGCGAGCTGTGCCCCGAACAGGCTCGAACCGAGAATCCATAATGGTACGTTGAGACTCGCGCCGGGCACTGCCTGAACCGCCTGACGGGCAGCTTCCGGCCGGAAAAAATCACGAAGTTCCTGGACATCCTGCGGGAATCGTTCGGCGTGTTGCTGGTTGTCACGCCGCAGTGCGCGGGCGGTCAACATGTCGGAGCCAGGTGCTCGACCGAGACCAAGGTCGATGCGGCCGGGATAAAGTGATTCCAGCGTGCCGAATTGTTCTGCTATGACCATCGGTGAATGGTTGGGCAGCATGATGCCGCCCGCACCGACACGTATGTATCGAGTGCCACCCGCAATGTGGCACATGACAACAGATGTCGCAGCGCTGGCAATGCCCGGCATGTTGTGATGTTCGGCCAACCAGTAGCGGTGATAACCCCAGCGCTCCGCGTGTTGCGCGAGATCGAGCGCATTCGCGAACGCTTCTCCGGGTGTGGCACCTTCTGTGACAGGCGCGAGGTCAAGCACTGAATAGCGATTCATGATCGCAAATATACTCGCGTTCGTAGTCCGGGAGTGACGTTAACTTATGCTCCACCGCGCGGGTCGGGCTCGATCAGCGGCAGTCCCGGTCAAGGACACCGCTCGGCACTTTGGTGCCACAGATGGTGGCTTCTTTGAGTCTTGAAATATCAAGTTCAAAGGTCGACAGGTCCGCACCGCGCAAATCCGAACGCAGCAAATGGGCGTTGGTAAGATCCGCGCCTTTCAAATCAGCGTTCTGAAGTACCGCGCCATTCAGGTCGGTCGCCGTCAGGTTGGCGTTCGTGAGATTAGCGTCGGTAAGATTGGCGCCACTCAAGTCCGCAGCTTTCAACTCCGCCTCGCTTAGATTAACGCCCACGAGATCGGCGTTTTTCAAATCTTCATAGCGCAACTTGGCGCCACTCAAATCACAACCCTGACAGGCGCGCAGAAGCTTAAGTTTCTTCAGGTCCGCTTCATCGTAGGCAATTGTCGGCGAAGCGATTAACATTGCTGCCAGCAGGCTAGCGAGTGGAATGTGCTGCGATTTCATTCGCCAATCATTACACGTGACGGCTCCCGAATAAACCGATTATGTCGTCTGCTGCAATGATGAGCGCGGCTCGATCGAGTTATCCATCGCGATAGGCGCGCGCGACGGCAACGCTGACCGCCCCGTGGGCCCCCTGGGCAAGAAATGTCCCATGCGCCGCAAAAAGGCTGTCAAACGACCATTCAAGCAGTTTGGTAAACGAGGCGCGCAATGAACCGCCTTCTGGTGTCATCAGCTTCATCCATATCGGTCCGACCAGGGTGGTTTTAGGGAATCCAATCAGCGGCATTAGCAGGCGAGCGGGGAAGTTGCAGTAGCTATAATCTCCGTAATGCTGAATTGCATCGGAAGTCAGCAACAAACCATTTCCGCGCTCGATCAAAATTGCACCCTCAGGTTCTTTGACGCCGTCAAACTCGTGAAACCGGGCGTCGGCGAAAGGCAACTCGCCGCCGGCCGTCAAGTATTTGTCGATTGGCGGTGTGGTGTAGGTGATGCCGCCCGCCTGCGACCAGAAGGTCGCGCTGTAGCGATCCATATAAAAGGGATCATCAATACCGTGCAGCGCTCCCAGGCGAAGAATATGCTTGACCACGCCCAGTCGATCGAGCGCGGCGAGCCCCGCTTCGTTCATGCGTACCGGGTTGATCAGTGTCAGTTCATGATCCTGCCGAACAATACCCATGTTTCGGGTAATTCGAACAACCGGATTCATCCTGATGGAACCGCGCAAGGCGAAAACATCGTCTGCGATAGGTTCAATCTCGCCGTGTGGATATATCGGGACAAAGCTCATGGTTCGACCTCCCCGTTCCATGTTGAGGAACCGCAGTCACGCTAGCGCGGGCCGGTCGACACATCAAACCATCGAATTAGACCCCGTTCAATGCCCAGCAGCCTCCTTTGTCACGGGGATTGCCATTGGCCCGCCCCGTCATACAATTGTTGCACCGCGCAGGACTTTCGCGCTCCTACCAATGCAACGAACCCAAGGATGCCTTTATGAAGCTTTATGACTGCCAGATGGCCCCGAATCCGCGCCGCGCCCGAATTTTCATCGCGGAAAAAGGACTCGATATACCCAAGCAGGAAGTCAGCATTATCGATGGCGAAAACCTCAAAGAGGACTACCTGAAGATCCACCCATGGGGCCTGCTGCCCTCTCTGGAACTCGACGACGGGACGGTCATCGCCGAAGCCGCGTGCATTTACCGCTATCTTGAATCCTTACACCCGAAACCAAACCTGCTCGGTACCGATCCGATCGAATGTGCCAGCATCGAAGCCTGGGAACGCTTTTCGGAGATGAACGGATTGCAGGCGATTGGCGAATTCTTCCGTAACCAGACCGAAGCCTTGGCCGACCGCGCTATGCCGGGCTTTTCCGGCGTAGCCCTTATGCCGGAACTGGTCGAGCGCGGCAGAAAGCGCGCTCAGTGGTTCTACGAACAAATCGAAAAACGTCTTGTCGAATCAGAATACCTTGGCTGCGGGCGATACAGCGCGGCAGACATCACTGCGCTGTGTGTCGTCGACTTTGGCAAGGCGGTCGGTCTTGGTATTCCCGAGGGCCACAGTCAAACCGAACGCTGGTACGGCACGGTTTCAGCACGACCGGGCACTCAAGTCTGACTTGCGGCCGTTGCGTCGGCGGCAATCGTTTCTTGCCGCCAGCGCAATACCTGATTCAATGAAAAACATGGACCGGGGCATCTCTCTATGAACGGCAGTTTTACCGAGATCAATACGCCTGACGGCAGTTTTCAATGCTGGGTCACGACACCACCTGCTGGCAGCGGGCCGGGCATCATCCTGCTGCCGGAGATTTTCGGGCTGAACGAATTCATACGCCAAATGGCTGAATTGCTCGCCGCCGAAGGTTATGTTTGTTTTGTACCTGACGCGTTCTGGCGCCAACAGGCGGGCACCGCCCTCTCGTACGATGAATACGATGCGGCGATTGCGCTTCGTCAGGGGTTCGACGTGGATCGAGGGGTCTCCGACCTCGCCTTTGTCGTTGAGGCCCTCCGCGCCCATCCGGCACAGGCCGGAAAAATCGGCGCGCTCGGATTTTGCATGGGTGGGCTGCTCGCCGTTCTCGCAGCTCAAGAACACGGTCTTGATTGCGTCGTGAGCTACTACGGCACAAACCTCGACCAGCATCTCGCTGCGTTGGTGTCACTGCAGTGTCCCGCCGTGCTCCACCTGGGCGAAACCGACGCTTTGATTGACCCGGAAGCCCGGGCCGTAATCTGTCGGGCGGCTGAGACAAACCAGCAGCTCACAGCATTTACCTATCCGGATTGTGGCCATGCATTTGCCAGCCCGACGCGCGAAACTTTCGACAAGGCCGCGTCAATGATGGCCTGGTCACGGACACTGAAACTGTTGCGCGACTGTGTGGGGCCCATCTTCGATCTTTCAGTCCTTTGGGACAAACACACCGAGTACGAATTCGCGACCCGGGACGTTGATGCCACCATGGCGACTATGGTGTCAGAACCCTATGTCAACCATGTACCGACGATGACGGGCGGCGTTGGCCATGACCACCTCAAGCGCTTTTATAAATACCACTTCGTCAATTCGAATCCGCCTGATACCCGCTTGATTCCGGTTTCAAGAACCATCGGGTCTGATCGCGTGGTCGACGAAATGCTGTTTTGCTTCACGCATACCAGCGAAATTCCGTGGATGTTGCCTGGCCTCTCCCCAACTGGACGATACGTAGAGATACCAGTTGTCGCCATCGTCAATTTCCGCGGTGACAAGCTCTACCACGAACACATCTATTGGGACCAGGCGTCAGTGCTGGTACAGATCGGCAAACTCGATCCGACCGGCTTGCCGGTTGCCGGCATCGAGACGGCCAGAAAATTGCTCGACGAAACCCTACCGTCCAATGAGTTGATGGCCTCGTGGAAAGACAGTGAAGGAAAACCCTTGTAACGGCGTCGATAAGCGCTGAAACGCTACTGACGGATATCACGTCATTTGGGCGGTTCGTCGACGGTTGCTGACCCGCAGATACAAGCGCCCGGCAACAGATGCCGCACCACCGACCACTCGGGAACCCAGGCAAAGTCGGAAAACGATGGCGGGTAGCTGCTACAGGTACTGAGAGATTTCGACATCGTCGATTTGTTTAAGGTCCAGAAAGGCCTCAGCGTAGTTCTTGTAGACACCGCTTTTGCGGAACAGCTCAAACAGGTTGAGGTCTATGTGCTTGTCTTTGGTCATGCGGCTCATAACCCTGATAACTTCGCTGAGTGTCTTAGCCTTTTGTTATGTTCGGTCCGAGGCTATAAGCGCTTCGAAAATATCGGCGACAACCATAATTCTCGTGGGGACCGACATCTGATCCTTGGTCAGTCCGCACGGGTACCCGGTGCCATCGATTTTCTCGTGGTGGCCACCGGCGTACCCCGGCACGCGCTGCAATTCTCTCGGCCATGGCAGACTGTCGATCATAATCACCGTCTGCACAATGTGATCGTTGATGGCAAAGCGCTCCTCTTCTGTCGATGATCCTCAGTCTATATACAGATTTTAAAGGCCGTCCAGATTCTAGACGCGCTCGGGAACGTCGATGTTAAACCCTCATTTGTTGTCCGAAGTTTGCTCGCCCATGCTGTCATGGTCGCTGGCCGCAAAGTACACCAGAGCGCAAATTTCAAGGATCAATGGCAAAAAAAGGCCGCCCATTGGGCGGCCTTCAACTCTCGGATTAAACCGAAGTCGACGTCTAACGACCTTCCGTCAGATAGTTAACGTCGAGCGTACGTTTTGCGAATTTGAATTCCGTATCCTCGGCTTCCGCACCACGACAGGGTACCAACGTGCCACGATCGTTCTGCAGATCGACCACATTGATCGACTGAAACAGCTGGAAGTTCGTACCAGCCGGGGTTTGAAACCCAGGCCACGAATAATCCGTTCCCGCCTGAACGTGATCATCTTCCGACCAGACTTTTGTCAGCTGCCAGACTTTCCACAGCTCGCCAGCCTTGTCGAACGAGTTCGCGTAGTAGGACTCGCCCGTCACGCGATCAACGTGGATGAACTTGTAGCTGTAAGGATGTGAGTCACTTTTCGGAATCTGCTTCATCACATCCGTTTTGCGCAGCGCGTAGTCGTCTTTTACAGCCCAACCGTTCGGTCCGTAGTAGACCGTGTCACGGTTGCGCGAACGGGCCACAACCAGAATGTTGGTTGAACCAACGTATTCCCAATCATGTTCCATTGGACGACCGTTAAAGCCGTAAAAGTCTTCCAGCGTGTGATCTGTTCCCAGCAGGGAGTCAGATTTCACTTCAACAGAGATTCGACGCACCCGACGCAGGCTCGGAATGTAAGCCCAGGAGTCATCCGCTTTCCGCGGGTTGTCGTATCGCAGAATCAGGAAGGCCGTACCGGCAATATCAAACGGTGCGGTGAAACCCGTGTACTCGCGGAACTCGGTGTTCTTGGCAAAACCCTTGCCGCTGTTAACCTGGTAGTTAGTGTCAGCATATTTGGCGTTATGTGCCATCAGGAACCGCTTGTACGGTCCGGTCAGAACACGTTCGAATGCACCGCCGCCTTCATAGTACTGGGCATACTTGCCACCGGACTGCGACATGACCTCGTGGCCACTGTGATCGCCGCCACGGCGGACCCACACCCAGTGAACCTCGCCGACCGATAGGCCATCGTTCTGCCAGCGATAGTTCCAGTTCCACGCCATCTTCCAACCGCTATCTGAACCCGGTGTAAATTGTTCCGGGTCGAACGGGCGGCCGGCCGCATAGTTTTCGATAGCCCCATCAGAGGCGATCGTGGCTTGGCCGTTGTGGCGCTCAGTAGCGTCCAGATAAACCTGAGCTGGTTTGAAATTGCCATCGTGATTCGCATCGCGAATGGTCATTTCCATGCCGTCAAAAATCCATTCCGCCTGGAATTCCGCCGGAATGAACGGCCGTACCAAATCGGCCTTGTCATAGGTAATTACGTCGCCATCGACAAACTGCGGTTCAGCTGTCTGATTCTCTTTGAACCAGGCCAGGTAATCAGATTCGCCAAACGCGAATACTGAAAACGGCGTCGCTGCCGCAGCTGCCAGAACGACAGCCTTAATGGGATAACGCATGCATATACTCCCCAGTAGCGCACTTGGTGCGCGGTGGATAAAAATAATGGCGGTCCGCGGTCCCCCTCGAGCAGGCGCCCACGCGAAACCGTTTTCATAATTGTCTGAGCCGCTCCGGTAAAAGGAACCAGCCCAAACCACCTCGTAGAGTATCCTTCGAAAAGTGAAATCAGTGTGAAGACAGCAGAGCCGGGAAGGCAGGCTCGGCCCGTACCTGCTAAATGTCCGGGACGACCTCTGAAATCGCGCCCTTTAGCCTGATTCCGGCGCCTGGTCGGGCAGAAATCCGCCTGCCTGCATGCGCCACATTTCCGCATAATGCCCCTCTGCCGCCCGCAGGGCGTCGTGGTCCCCTTCTTCCACGATTCGCCCCTGATGGAACACCACGATGCGATCGAGGTGAGACAACGTCGACAGGCGGTGAGCGATGACGACAACGGTTCTGCCCGCCATCAAGGTTTCCAGACTGTCCTGGATCTTGCGTTCAGTGACCGAATCCAGCGCACTGGTCGCCTCGTCTAACAATACGATGGGGGCTTGCTTCAGCATCGCCCGAGCCAGCGCGATGCGTTGGCGCTGCCCGCCCGAGAGCTTCACGCCGCGTTCGCCGACGAGCGAATCATAGCCATCCTTCGTCTCCGAGATGAATTCATCGGCGTGGGCGCGACTAGCGGCGGCGATGACCTCCTGGTCACTCGCGTCCAATCGACCGTAGCGAATGTTCTCCATCAAGGTCCGGTGAAACAACATCGGATCCTGCGGAATCATGGCAATCGATTCTCTCAGTGACTCCTGCGAGACGTCCTGAATGTCCTGCCCGTCGATGCGGATACTGCCACCCTTTGGCTCGAACAGTCTTAAGGTCAGATTGACAAGGGTGCTCTTACCGCTGCCCGAGTATCCCACGAAGCCGACCCGTTCGCCGGCCGCGATGGTCAGATTAAGTTTCTCAAACACCGGTCGATCGCTGGTATAGGCGAAGTCGACATTCTCAAACCTGATTTCTCCACGCGTAACGGATAGTGCTGCAGCGTCTTGCTGATCGACCACCTCATGTGGTCGCACGATCATCATAACGCCGTCGTTGATATTGCCAATGTATTCGAAAAAATCCAGGAACCGTCGGCTGAGACCACGCGCCTGCTCAATGAGCAGCAGCGCCAGGCTTGCCGCCATCGCAAACTCACCGGCGGTCATACCGTTCTCGCTCCACACCTTCAGCGCATAACCAATAATGCCCAGCATCAACACCATCGCGGCAATGAACTGGAACCATCGGATCCATTCCATGAACCAGAATGTTTCGCGCGCCCGCTTTACTTCGTGATTCAGGTAGCTATCGAGATAGGCGCGTTCATGCTCGCGCCTGGCAAACAACTTGGCGTTCATGATGTTGGAGACCGAATCGACAATCTTTCCGGACACAACACTGCGGGCGGCGGCGTAGGCGCGGGCATAGCGCCGGCACCTGACCGCCAGCACATAGGAGATGGCAACGTACAAGGCCGTCCAGATACCGAGAACGCTTGCGAGCTCAAGGTTGACCTGGCCCAAAAGGGTCAGTGATACAGCGAAGGCGATGATCAGTGGCCAGAAATCAAAAAGTACCGTCCAGATAGTGTGTGCGACGCTCATCGATACTTCGGCGATACGATTGGCTATTGATCCGGCGAAGTTGCTCATGAAATAGCGTTGCGAATGATGTTGGAGGTAGGCAAACAATTCGCGCCGAATACGGCGCCGCAGTTCCGGCCCGAAGATGACCAGTAGGGTGCCGCTGGCACGCGAAAACAGGACGATGCCAAAGTTCAGGCCGGCGAATAACCAGAACGGTCCGCTGACGACATTCCATACAGGCAACGACTGCTCCTGCGCCATTGTGACGCCGTCCATAATTTGCTTGATGGCATACGGCAGCAATATTCCGCAGGCCGCCTGGCCGGCCTCGAACACTACCATTGCCCACATCCACAGCCAGTAAACACGCGCATAACGCTGGCAAAACGCCAACGGCGACGACGGCAGATCAGGCGCACCGGCATCGCGTCGGTCGACAAGCGGAAGTGTGCTCGCCACTATGACCGCACCCCGATGCGTTCCCAATGTCGCACCTTATCGACCGCCGGCCACGTCGAGCAGTGCGCCCGTCACATACATTGACTGCTCGGACAATAGCCACATGATTGTATCGGCCACCTCTTCGGGCTCACCGGCCCGACGCAAGGGCACTTGTCCTGAGAAGCGCGCGACTCATCCCGCGTCGCCGGCGGCAGCGTAAATCGACGTATCGATGATACCGGGCCTTACCGCGTTGACCCGACCTCCCTGCGGACCATACTCCTTTGTCAGTCCCAGAGTCAGGGTATCGATGGCGTCCTTGCTGGCGGGGTAATCTGATGAATTCATTGAGTGATCCAATACGTGCGGCTGCCGACGACACGTTGGCGATCGCCCCGCCCTGCCCGTGCAACAACATTCGGGTCACGGCCTGTTGGGCACACTCGAGCGCGCTCAGGATGTTGACATTGAAGGTGCGCTGTAAGCGTTCGCGCGTACATTCGGTGAAGGGCGCGATTTGCCCGACTATCCCGGCGTTATTGACGAAACCGGTGAGCGGGAGTTTCACATCATCGACAGTGTCAAAGATCCGCGCAACACCGGCGGCGCCAATACCACGACTGCCGCCAGTAACCAAAAGTACTTTGTCTGTATCCATCGCATTCCTCCACTCGCGCCCCGCACACGCGATCCGGCGGCGCACTATAACGGATTCGGGTCCATCAATTAGCCTCAGCCACAAAAATTGCTCGGGTCGGCGCCGGATAACCCTCTACGGTTCTGCCGTGGTACTCCCGATCCAGCGCGGAGAGAAGGGAGCGATACGGCATCCAAACCGTTTGCCGTTGCTCCCCGATCGAGGTCACTGATACATCGACACAACGAACGCGCTCAAATCCAGCCGATCGCACCATCGACTCGACCTCACCAATGCTTGGAATCAGCCACACGTTTCGCATACCTGCGTAGCGCTGCTTCGAATCGAGCTTGATCGACGTCTGCCCCTCAACGACGAGCGTTTCCAGCACCAGCTCGCCGCCACGGCGCAGAACGTTGCGTAGGTGCTGCAGGTGCTCGCCTGGTTCGCGACGGTGATAGAGCACGCCCATGGAGAAAACCGTATCAAAAGCGGCCGGGCCGTTGGCGAAAACAGTATCGCCCCATGGCAGCATCACGATCGGAGCCCTCGGACTGTAACGCTGCATGGCCCTAAACTGCATGAGTTGTAATACGCCAGGATCGAAACCCGCAATAAAACTCGCACCGGCGGCCCACATACGCCACATGTAGTAGCCGTTACCACAGCCCACGTCGGCTACCAGTCGGCCACGAAGTGGTGAAATTACCGCAGCAACGCGATTCCACTTCAGATCACAGCGCCACTCGGCGTCGACCTCCAGACCGAACCAGCGAAAGGGTCCTTTGCGCCATGGGATAAGGCTTCGAAGTGATTTCTCGATACCGCGGCGCTCCTCGTCACTGACATTTCCAGCAGCGTTCGCATCGACAACCGACCCAACATTCAAAGTGCCTCCCGCGATGTGCGGCAAGTCCTCAACTGCAGCTTCCCAGAGCCGGCAATTTCCGTGTTGATTCGCACGTTCGATCAGCGCTTCAGCAAGCTCGGCCAGCCAGACTTTCAGATGCGTATCGGTGGCACGATGCTCAAGCGTTTCCGCAATCCCCGCAGCGTAGACCGCAAGCTCCGTCATCGATCCTGAATCCCTGTCGGCCCGCGCGTCAGTGAAATTAGAATCCGCTCGTCTGTCATGCGATGATCCCCGACCACAGTAGTCAAGGACACCTGAAATGCCCAAGGTCGGCGACGTGATTCATGCCGAAAATGCAAACTGGCGCTTCTCAGGCGACACGAGTGTGAATTTTGACGGGCACGCGCAAAAATCCATCCCGCTTTACGCCCATGGTCACGATCTCGTCCTCAAACTATCTGATTTTTTCCTGCATGATAAGGGACTATGTTACGACCTCGGATGCTCAACCGGACAATTGAGCCGCGCGCTCGGCGAACGCCATCAATCAAAATCGGTTCGCGTAATTGCCATAGATAGTGAGGCGGACATGGTCAAGCAGGCCACGAACCGCTGCGCAGGGCTTGCTGACGTCAGTGTTCGACACGACGATCTGCTCACCTGCGAACTCGCTGCGACAGACCTGATTGTTTGCTACTACACCCTCCAGTTCATTTCCCCAGCGGAACGCCAGCATGCTTTCGACCGTATCTATCGAGCACTGAACTGGGGCGGCGCCCTCGTCATTTTCGAGAAGGTGCGCCATCCGGATGCCCGTTTTCAGGATATTGCGACCTCGATGTACACTGATTTCAAACTCGAACAGGGCTATACCGGCGACGAAATTGTGGCCAAGGCGCGAAGCCTCAAGGGCGTGCTCGAACCGTTTTCAACAGCCGGCAACATGGGGCTTTTAGAGCGGGCCGGCTTCGTTGATGTCACGACCATTTTCAAGTACGTCTGTTTTGAAGGCTTCCTGGCAATCAAGTAGAAACACAGCACAGATCCAGATGCAAACAATCGCCGTAGCCTCGTTCTATCGGTTCGTCGAAATCGATGATCCTCGCCGGGTGCGCGACGATCTGTGGTCGTTGTGCAAAGAACTCGGATTGCTGGGGACTATTCATGTCGCAATCGAAGGAATTAATGCCAATGTGTGCGGCGATGGCCCAGCCCTCAACACCCTGATTGAAGCACTCGAGTCAAAGTTCTCCACCCGCTTTCCCTCCGTTCGTCGCTCCGAAGCGGCGACAGCACCGTTCAGACGGTTGAAGGTCGCCGTGCGCCAGGAACTTATCAAACTTGGCATGCCTGACATCTGCCCTGCTGCGCGCACTGGTAAACATGTTGACCCGATCCGCTGGAACGAGCTCCTGGAAGATCGGCAGGTTCGGGTGATCGATACGCGCAATGACTATGAAATCAGCCTCGGCAGTTTTCCGGGTGCGCTCGATCCTAGAACCGACGAATTTCACCGCTTCCCAGAATTCGTCGAACGCGAACTCACTGACGACAAGGAAGGTCCCGTCGCGATGTTTTGTACCGGCGGCATACGCTGCGAAAAAGCGTCAGCCTATCTTCTTCAGCAGGGGTTCACCAATGTGTATCAGCTCGACGGCGGCATCCTGTCCTACCTTGAGCAAATCGACCATCGCAGCAATCTTTGGCAGGGCGAATGCTTTGTTTTCGATCAGCGCGTATCGGTCAACAGCAATATGAGCCCCAGCGGACGTCCGCAATGCTTCGGCTGCAGGCGGCCGATCACTGATGAAGACCTCGCGTCTCCTAGGTACGAGCCCGGTATCTCCTGCCCTGCGTGTTTCGATGCTCTGAGCGAAACGCAACGTGCGGCATTTGCTGAACGCCGCAAGCAGGTCTCACTCGCATCAAAGCGTGGACGTGCCCACATTGGCGCCAGTTTCGAAAAAGCGGCGGAAGCCAATTCGAACTAGAGCCGTAGTTCAGGTCAGGTAACGTTCCAACAGTCCCGCAATTTCATCGTCGTTAAGCGATGGTGGCCCGACTGGGAACCACACTGCACCTTTTTCTTTTATCAGACGGGTGATCCGCTGGCCATCAAAAAAACCATTGCGATCGCGACACTGATCCGGAAATTTCGTAACCAACGCGAGCGCCGCACCCAAAAGCCGCTCGCGTTCGTTAGCAGCGGCAAATGCGTTCGCGTGATCAGATTCATCGACCGTACTCGGCGCGCCCAGTACGGTGCCGAGAAAGTCGAAAATAGCCTGCAACGCCGTCGGCAGCTCGATACCTTCTCTGCGGGCCCAGGCATTCAGTGCCTGAGCATCCACATTACTTTCCGTCGGGCAATCGAACGCGGCGGATATGGCCTCACTGACCCGGGCCACGTCCCGGGACAGAGATCGTTCTGCAACGTGTCGATCCCACGCCTCCGGATCACAACCGACGATCAGAGGCAGCGCAACGGTGGCCAAGGGCCATTGCTCCACCGAGACCCAGTGTTCGAAAAGCTCCTGACGGGTCGTGTCGTAAGAACGGATATCCAGCCCGACCCGCAATCGTTCAATCGATAGGCGCAAGTCCGAATCTGAGCTTGTCATTGTTCGTAGGTCACTCGATAAATGTGATTTGCATGATCGTCTGAAATTAGCAGTGAGCCATCCGCAAGCACCTCAAAATCGACCGGCCTCGCCCTGTGCGCCTGACCTTTCAGCCAGCCGGTGATGAAGGATTCGTAGTTCAATACCTGACCCGAATCTGAAACAACAGTCTTCATGACACGGTACCCCGATTTCTTTGAACGGTTCCACGAGCCGTGCTCAGCGACGAATAGCGTTACACCAGCGTCTGCGAGAAACATACTGCCTTGGTAAAACTCGATACCAAGCCGTGCGACGTGGGCGCCGAGCTTGAGCGCGGGTGACACCGTTTCCGGCCCGGGTAACGGTTTAACATATTGCGGATCGGCCACGTCGTCTCTGTGACCATAGGGAAAACCGAAATGTGCCCCAGCGCGCTTCAGGCGATTGAGTTCGCCGGGCGGAAGATTATCACCCAACCAGTCGCGGCTATTATCAGAAAACCACAACTCACCACTCCCAGGGCCGCCAGTCGAAACCTACCGAGTTGCGGATACCCGCCGGGCCGCGATCAAATGGCGGCGACTAGCGTGAAAAATCAGACGTCTCTGGGACAATGTTAATTCAATTCCTGCGCAGTGGACAGCGGCACGACCCGCGCGGCAACGGCTTGTTGCGGGAATTCAGGTCCAACAGCCGGTACCCCACCGACTGACGACGCTAAAATACCACCGACATCACCAACCCAGGCTGTTCGGACCTCACAATGCGCGACCTGCCGGAACGACTGCTCAATGATCTCAACGATGCCGCTTCGTCCATGGGTGGTATTCGCATTGAGCGACTATTCACTACTGAACCTGATCGCCTCGATCAACTGACGGTTGAAGCCGCCGGCATTGCCCTCGACCTATCCAAGAACCAAATTTCGCTTAAAGCTCTGAATCTGTTGTTCGAACTCGCTGAAGCGCTCGATCTGAAAGGTGCAATCAGCGATTTGTTGTCCGGCGTTGAGGTCAACAACACCGAGCAACGACCTGCGCTGCATAGCTCGCTTCGAATGGCGGTCGCCGGACTTCCGGACGTACCACACTGCAAAGAAATCCTTGAGGCGCACGCACTGCTCTCAACCTTTGTCGGGGAAGTGCTGTCCGGGACTCGGCGGGGATTCGACGGGCGCGCTTTTACAGACGTTGTCAACATCGGCATTGGTGGTTCACATCTGGGTCCCCGGTTGGCCTGCGATGCAATGCGCTACGAACGGCAGCTCGGTCCCAACGCTCACTTTCTTGCCAACGTCGATGGCGGAGAATTTGATCGAATCCTGTCGCAACTGAACCCGGCGACAACGCTGTTCATCGTCGCATCGAAGTCATTTTCAACCGTGGAAACGACGCTGAATGCAACATCCGCTCGAGAGTGGCTGCTCGAAGCAGCCGACGATGCATCTGCCGTGGCATCACATTTCATCGCCGTCAGTGCGAACATTGGACGCGCAGTCGATTTTGGTATTGAAGCCCGGAATGTGTATCCAATGTGGGACTGGGTCGGCGGACGGTATTCGATGTGGTCCGCGATCAGTCTGCCCATCGCGCTCTGCTACGGTATGGATGCATTCGACGACCTGCTCGCCGGCGCCGCAGAAATGGATCAACATTTCGCTTCAGCCGACGCTACTAGAAACCTGCCGGTGCTTCTGGCCCTCGTGAGTGCATGGCATTCGAGCTTTCTCGGGGCTGACTCCTACGCCGTCGTGCCCTACGACGACCGGCTTCGATATTTGCCTGACTACCTCCAGCAGCTCGAGATGGAAAGCAACGGTAAGGGCGTAACGATGGAGGGCAGCGCCGTGAATTTCGATACGGCACCCGTAACCTGGGGCGGTCTGGGCACAAATGCTCAGCACGCATTCTTCCAGCTCCTCCATCAGGGCACACGGTTTATTCCGGTAGATTTTATTGTTGCGCTGACCCACCCTGCCGGTCGCGGAAATCATCATGATCTGCTGGTTGCCAACTGCCTGGCCCAGTCCGAAGGACTACTGCGTGGACGAAAGGTAGATGGGGATGATGGCCAAAGCGAACGCGATCTCGGCCCTCATCGTTCGACGCCAGGCAATCGACCGTCCACGACGATAAGCGTTGAATCGCTAACGCCCGCGACGCTGGGTAGTTTGATTGCGCTCTACGAACACAAAACCTATGTCCAGAGTGTTCTGTGGCAGATCAATGCTTTTGATCAGTGGGGCGTTGAGTTGGGTAAGCAGCTGGCGGACGGCATCGTTCAGGAATTGGAACAGGGCCGCGGTACGAATTCGCATGACCCGTCAACTAACGCTTTGATCGAGCGCTATCTGGCCGCTCGCGGCTAGCACTGTTAGAAAGATTGCTTGGGGTCGTCCCTCGAAGCCTGCACCATCAGGTTGGTCGTGATCGAAAATCGCTCGATCAAGATTTTCATAAATACCTTGTAAAAGCGCAGCTGGCAGTCACTGGTCACCTGTTCGATCAAGGTTGCGTTGACCCTCAACAAAGAAACTGGACCCTGCGCTGTCACCGTTGCCGTCCGCTTGATGCGACTTAGATATCCCATTTCGCCGAAACAATCCCCCTTCCCAAGGCAGCCGACGTGCGTACCCTGTTTTAAGACTGCGACATCGCCACTGATGATGATGTAGGACGAATCTTCAACGTCACCCTCAACTACGATGGTTTCATCGACATCAGCCTCGATCCAGACACCCGCCCGAATAATTTCCCAAATTTCGGAGTCCGGAAACCCGCAAAAGAAATCGAGCATTTTGACCTTTTCGAACTGATCCTTGTTCTTGAGCGATTCTGCGAGGGCCACTTTCACCGCCACTCCACGATCGATCTAGGGATCGTAGGCTTTGTAAACGACGCCCATGCTGCCGCGCCTGACCTCCTTTACAATTTCGTATTTGCCGAGCTTTTCTGGTAAGTCGTATTCCATAGCAAGCGCGTTCGTGACAGCGTCTCAAGGGCTGATTCATGTGGTATTTTGCACATGTTGTCCGTTGCATAGCGTCACTGGAACGAGGACGCGGGACTCATTTGCCGTCCATCACGCGCGAGGCGTTAGGCCAATCTGGGGACCCCGCTATAATCGCGACATGAAGTACAACGGCCACGTAAAAGCTGCGCTTGCTACCCTGATCGCGGTGAGCGCCTTCGCAACCGGAATATGGTTTTCAGCGCATCATCGGGCAGGCAGTGACGGCCGCACGGTCGAGGGATTGCTGTGGCCGGACCCGCCCGCGGTCGCATCCTTTCACCTGATCGACCACCGCGGCGCCCCATTCACCCACGAGGAACTCAAAGGGCGGTGGTCACTCGTTTTTTTCGGGTTCACGCACTGCCCGGATGTTTGCCCCACCTCTCTGCAGGCTCTGAGCGACGCCTACGGTGATCTCAAAACTTCGGTACCCGACGGCAAGCCCTTACAGGTCGTGTTTGTGTCAGTCGACCCGGAACGCGACACGATTGAGACACTATCTCCCTATGTCGGCTATTTTTCGCCCGAATTTATTGCTGCCACCAGCAGCGTCGACGAAGTAAGAGCGCTAGCCCGCTCCATCGGTGTGCTGTTTATGAAAATTGACCGAGGTGAGGGCTACACCATGGATCACTCGGCCGGAATTTTTTACATCAGTCCGGCAGGTCGGCTCATCAGCGTCTTGACCGCCCCTCACAACGCGGTTGAGATCGTCGAGCGTTTCCAAAACGTTAGCACCTTCATTCATAACAACTCATGATCAAATCGATTGTTGCCGCCTCTTTGTTGACGACCCTCGGCTTTGCTACTACGCACGCATGCGACGGACTCGAAGTCGAAGTACCGTGGATCAGAACTCCACCACCCGGCATGAGCATGACCGCGGGGTACATGCGGGTGACAAATCGGAGCGCTCAGGACCGAACCATCACTCGCATTTCGAACGATCTGTTTGGTTCCGCGGAGCTGCATGAAACGCGAACCATCGAATCGAACAGCCGCATGGTGCATCTCGATTCCGTACTGGTCCCCGCTGGGGGCACCGTCACTGCACACCCCGGGGGCATGCACCTGATGCTGTCGGATACCGGCGAGGCTCTGACGGGTCGGGAATCGGTCTCGATTACGTTTCACTGCGATGACGGGAACTCGGTCGAATTCGAAGCCCCCTTCAGAAAACGCGGCCTGCAAGAATAGGCGCAGCTGCGCCGACGGATGGCAAACGATATGTTCGTCACACTTCAAAAGGTCCTGCCCAAACAAGTGATCTCGCGAATCGTCGGATGGTTGACGGCGCTTCACGGGGGCCCTTTAACCCGCGTGGCGATTCGCCTTTTCATCGCCTTTTTTAAAGTCGACATGTCAGATGCCGAGCAACCCGAGGTGAACGCCTACCCGACCTTCAACGCATTTTTTACCCGCGCGCTCGCCGAGGGCGCCCGGCCCAGCTCGGACAACCCGGCCGATGTGGCTTGCCCGGCTGACGGCGCCGTCA
>CAXGUU010000015.1:0-22825 GCA_964012875.1 uncultured bacterium | reverse complement strand
CGCGATCGATGCCAGCCATTGAGGCGGTACCGACTGCGCCGACCACACCGCCGGCCGGTCCGGACAGAATGCTGTCCTTGCCCTCAAACTGCTGGGCGTCGGTCAGGCCGCCGTTCGACTGCATAAACATCAGGGCCACGTCCGGCAGCGCATCGGCGATGGTGGCGACATAGCGTTTGAGAATGGGCGAGAGGTAGGCGTCGACGACGGTGGTATCGCCGCGACCAACCAACTTGATGAGTGGGCTGACCTCGCTTGAAATCGATATCTGGGTGAAACCGATGTCAGCGGCGATGTCTGCAAGAATTTGTTCATGCACGGGATTGCGATAAGCATGCATGAGTACCACGGCCAGGGCGCGGATGCCCTGGTCGTAAAGCGACTGCAATGCGGCTCGTGCCTGCTGACTATTGAGTGGCTCAAGCACCTGGCCGTGGGCATCAAGCCGTTCGTCAATTTCTTCGACAGCTTCGTAGAGCAGTTCCGGCAGCACGATGTGACGCGCGAAAATGTCCGGCCGATTCTGGTAACCAATCCTTAAGGCGTCTCGAAAACCGCGCGTAATCGCGAGCGCTGTGCGTTCACCTTTCCGCTCGAGCAGTGCATTGGTTGCAACAGTGGTCCCCATCTTGACCACATCGATCTGCGCTGTCGGGATATCGTCGCCGGGACGCAGTCCCAGCACCTCACGAATGCCCTGTACCGCAGCATCGTCATACTGCTCCGGGTTCTCAGACAATAACTTGTGCGTCGAGATGCTGCCTTGCGGTGAGCAAGCCACGACGTCGGTAAACGTGCCACCGCGATCAATCCAGAACTGCCAGCCGGTTACCGAGTCGATTGTCATGAAATATCGTTTAGAAGCCGTCTTTACACCAATGCCGCATAAACGTCGCATGCCCACGGCCAGTGCATGAACCTGGCACGCAGAAATCTAATACGGGGACACCAGATTCGCCGAATCCGACGAGATCCCAATCATAAGGTCTCGAAACACGAATAAGTAACTCGATGACTTTCATTCCTTCGAAGCAGACGGCTGGAACCAGAGGGCGACGCGTTACGATCACCATTTCAGATGCCACGCGCTAACGAACTGATGAATGCGGCTGACCTCAACAGCGAATTAGCCGTACCGGATATTGCCCACGCGCGTCGGCCAGAGCGGGCTGGCCGACAGAGCCGACATAGTCTTCCGCGCATTACGACGTGCCGGCCGCCCGCAACGTTGCTGCGCCGCTCGTTACACCACCCCGTAAGCGAGCATCGCGTCCGCCACTTTGACGAATCCCGCGATATTCGCGCCTTTGACATAATCGATATGGCCGGCACCGGCAACACCACCATATTCGACGCATTTGTCGTGAATGCCGATCATGATGTCGCGCAGCAGTTGTTGCAGCTCTTCTTCTTTCCAGGAGATACGGGCTGAGTTCTGACTCATCTCGAGGCCCGAGACCGCCACGCCGCCGGCATTGGCGGCTTTACCCGGGCCGTAGAGGATCTGCGCTTGCTTGAACAGGTGCACACCCTCCAGATCGGTCGGCATGTTGGCGCCTTCGGAGACCGCCTGACAGCCGTTTCTCAACAGCGTTCTTGCATCATCTCCCAGCAACTCATTCTGCGTCGCGCAGGGCAGGGCGGCGTCGCAGGGCACCGACCAGGGCCGCTCGCCCTCATGGTAGGTCGCGCCCTTGAACTCATTGACGTACTCGGAGATGCGGCCGCGCTGATGCGTTTTCAACGCTTTTACCCAGGCGAGCTTCTCTTCATTAATGCCATCCGGGTCGTGAATAAATCCACCCGAATCTGACAACGTGACCGGCTTCCCGCCCAGGTGCAGCACCTTCTCCACAGCATGCGTGGCAACGTTGCCGGAACCCGAAACCACTATGGTCTTGCCCTCAAGGCTGTCGCCCCGGTGCTTCAGCATTTCGTAGAGAAAATAGACCGCGCCGTAACCGGTCGCTTCGGTGCGAATCAGGCTGCCACCGAATTCGAGACCTTTTCCGGTCAACACGCCGGTGAATTCATTGGTGATGCGTTTGTACTGACCGAACATGTATCCGATTTCACGCGCGCCGACACCGATATCGCCGGCAGGTACATCGACATCGTTGCCGACATGTCGATAGAGCTCAGTCATGAACGACTGACAGAAGCGCATGACTTCGTGATCGGATTTTCCACGTGGATTGAAATTCGCCCCGCCCTTGCCGCCGCCCATGGGCAAACCGGTGAGACTGTTTTTGAAGGTCTGTTCAAAGGCCAGAAACTTCAACACCGATTCGGTCACACTTGGATGAAATCGGATACCGCCTTTATACGGGCCAATCGCATTATTGTTCTGCACCCGCCAGCCGCGCTGTACTCGAATGTTGTTGTTGTCATCTTCCCAGCACACGCGAAAACTGACCACGCGATCGGGCTCGGCAATACGGCGCAGGATCTGGTATTCGTGATACGCCTCTTTATCCCGGATGAAATCGAATACATCCTGCGCGACTTCCTGCACGGCCTGGACAAACTCCGCCTGGCCGGGGTTACGCTTTTTGACACCTTCGATGAATTGATTTAGATCGACATGATCAGAAACAGCCACTGCTACGTTCCTCCTTCACGCTGAATACCGCGCCGGCCCGCGACGCGATTATTTCGCTTTACAAATGTTCCTGGTACCACCCAAGAGCGGCCTGCGCGGCCTCGTCGAGCTTGTCCATGTAAACGTCATAATGTCTGCATTTAATCTCGACCAGCTTTCGCGGATCGCCGGCTGAATCGAACGTTTCATGTTGCCACGAAGTCGGCGTGGTGGTGTCGTCGCTAGCAATGATCATCATCAATGGCGTCGGCGAAATCCGCGGTACGAAGGACATCGGCTCATAGGTCCGCAGCAGGTCGAAGGTTCTGAGGGTAATCTCGTTCACGTAGACTCCGTTGACGTCCTTGCGCGTCATCCAGTCTGCGGTTTCGGAACCCTCGTTCGCGGCCTCAGTTTTCATAGGCAGTTCGCCACGCCGGCGCGCGTCACGATCTTTGCTGAGGCGTTCAAGGAAACCCGCACGCTTGTCTGCCGGCACCCAGGCCTCAAAGGTTCGCGAACCACTCGTCAATGGCACCTGGGAAACGACGCATTTAACCCGGTCATCGAGGCCACCGACCGTCAGTACGTGGCCGCCGGCATAGCTCGTACCCCAGATGCCGATGCGCTCGGCGTCGACTTCGGGCAGGGTGCGCGCAAAAGAAATGGCTTCGCGCATGTCTGCAACCTGGCGCCACGGATCGGTCTCGGAGCGTGGCCAGCCCGCACTGCGACCCCAATTCCGATGATCATAAGCCAGGCAGGCGAACCCACCGGCAACAAAGTGTTCGGCGTATTCGGCGAGGTCGAGATCGATGATACCCGACAGACCATGCGCGATGATCACCAGCGGATGTGGCGCCGGCGTCGCCGGCAGGGCGATCCATCCCGCGAGGGCAATGCCCTCTGATTCGAATACCAGATCGCGTCTGTTCATGCGCTTCTCCCCGAGCAGTCTTTCGTGCGCAGTCTATCAGGACAGCGCAGTGCGACCACGCGATTCGCCAGGCTTAGGTCAGCCGCCTTCCGCAGCGCTTATTTGAGCAGCCTTTCGCGCAGGGGCTCAATCGCCGGCCGCAGCCCAGCGGCATGATCGCGGCGGGACAGGAGTACAAAGCGTCCCGTCAATACGGTCACCGACAAAATGCTCGCCGCGATGAGTGATTCGAACAGACCGGCGCTGCCATGGCCGAGCGGGAAAGCCAGGTACCAGGCCAGCGGCACCATCAGCACGACGTAAGACACAAAATGCGAGGCGGTGGGGAACCACTTGTCGTGCCGACCGCGCAGTGCATTCGACCACAGGGTCTGCGCGGTATCGAGCAACAGGCTGAAGCCGCCGAGAACGTAGAGAGGGACGGCAAGGCGAACCAACGCTTCGTCTCCGGTGTAAATCCTGGCAAGCATGGCCGGTGAGAAGATCATGAGCAGGGTCGGGATAAACAGGATGAAGACCATAAGAACGATACCAGTCCAGCCGGCCGCCTTGATCTCGCCAGCATCGCACCGCCCCCAAGCGATGCCGACCTGTACCGCGGTGGCGCTGGCTAGGCCGGCCGAAACCATAAAAAACAGCGCAAAGGTGTTGAACACAATCGTCACCGCGGCCAGGTCAAGCGTGCTCAGCAGGCCCGCGAAGATAAACAGCATGACGAATGACACGTGCTCAATGCCAAAGCTAACGCCGGCGGCATAACCCAATCGGCGCTGCTCGGACCAGGCTGCAAAGCCACCGGTGTAGGGCTTACGCACACCCATCAGGCGCGCACCCGGCATGTGCCAGATGTAGAACACGATACCCGCTGTCAGGAGCATGCGAATGATGGTCGTGGCCCAGGCCGAACCCGCCGCCCCCATGGCATCAAATCCAAAATGACCATAAACCAGCACCCAATTGAGACCGAGGTTGATGACATTGGCGACCAGCATTAAGACCATTGCCGGCAGTGGACGTTTGATGCCTTCAAGGAAGTACTGGCTGGTGACATATACCAGACCGCCCAAAGGCATACCGTAGCCGTAAATCTGGATCACGCGCGCCGACTCGCGCGCGAGCGCGGCGTCCTGCCCCGTCGCGATGAGGAGGGGTTCGGCAAAAAACGTCATCAGCAGCACCGCCACCCCGAGCGCGAATGCATACGGTAGCGAACGCCGCCACACTGCACCAAGCTGCGAGTAACTCCGCTGGCCGAAAAGGTTGGACGTGATCACAAGCGTGCCGAGCATCATCCCCATCATGGCCACGTAAGCGACCGAAATCAGGCTCGATGCCAACGACATGTACGCGAGTTCGGTCGTGCTGTGACGCCCAACCATAAAGACGTCGACGAAGCTCATGAACATCCAGCCCGCCCGGGTCAGGATAATGGGGCCGGCAAGGCACAGCATATTCGCTGCGCGGCGCCGGTTTGCGAGGTTGAACATGGACATGGGGCAGACTCATTAGGGCACGCGCATTGAACCACGTGCGGCTGCACTTCAGTAGCATGCCGCGGGTAAAATGAGCGGACGAAAGCTGCTTAGCCGACACAACGACGGGAGGAAATTAATGGAACTTGGAGTCTTTAGTTTTAACACCGAATATTCGATTCGCGCTGACGTGCTGGCCAAGGCGGCCGAGGAGCGTGGTTTCGAATCGGTGTGGTTTCCTGAGCACACGCACATCCCGTCGTCGCGCAAAACCGAGTGGCCGGCCGGTGGCGAACTGCCGAAAGAGTACATTCACATGTCCGATCCTTTCGTCAGCGCCGCTGCGGCGGCCGCCGTAACGGAACAAATACAGATTGGAACGGGCGTCAGCCTGATCGCGCAACACGATCCCATTGCGCTTGCCAAGACAATCGCCACTGTCGACCAACTGGCCGAAGGCCGGTTTCATCTGGGTATCGGGGCGGGCTGGAACCAGGATGAAATGGAAAATCATGGGGTCATGTATGAGGAGCGCTGGAAGGTCTGCCTTGATTACCTGGAAGCCATGCGCGCACTATGGACGGAGGAGACATCCAGTTACGACGGCAAGTACGTGAGCTTCGACAAGGTCTGGTCCTATCCAAAACCGCACCGCAAGCCCCATCCCCCGATCATCCTCGGCACACTCGCTTCAGAGCACGGCCGCAGGCGGGCCGCCAAACACGCCGATGGCTGGATCCCGGTCGGCTCATTGCATGACGATCTACCCGGCGACATTGCCGACATGCACGCGAAGCTCCGAGAATTAGGGCGCGATCCGTCGAACTTTCCGATCTCGATCTTCGATATCTTCGAAACACCAGTCGATGACCTCAAGCGCTTCGCGCAAATCGAAGGCGTGACCCGTGCGATCCCGAGACTACCGACCGAAGATACCGACAGCGTGCTGCGCTGCCTCGACGATTACGCCAGGATCATCCACGATCTCAAGTAGGCGGTCTGCCCCCCTATCCCAACTAAGCGTAAATTTTGTCCAACGCCTGTTTAAACGATTCAACCGTGCGGTCAATGTGGTGGAGTTTGTCCAGTCCAAACAGACCAATGCGGAAACTCTGAAAGTCGTCGCCTTCATCGCACTGCAGCGGCACGCCGGCCGCGATTTGTAGCCCAAGCGCGGCGAACTTCTTACCGGTCTTGATATCGGGATCATCGGTATAGCTCACCACCACGCCGGGTGCTTCGAAACCGGGCGCGGCAACACTGGCGATCTCCCGCTCTGACAGCAGGGCGCGAATACGTTGCCCGAGCTCAAACTGTTCCTCTTTGACCTTGTCGAACCCGTAGTCACGGGTTTCGAACACGGTGTCGCGAAAGCGGGTCAGCGCGTCTGTCGGCATGGTCGCGTGATAGGCGTGGGCGCCACCGACGTAGGCCTGCATGATGTCGTGCCACTTGCGCAGATCACACGCGAAGCTTGTGCTCGTGGTTTGCTGCATGCGCTCGACCGCCGCATCGTTCAGCATCACCAGCGCGCTGCAGGGAGAAGCGCTCCAGCCCTTCTGCGGGGCGCTGACCAGGATGTCAACGCCAAGTGCCTTCATATCGACCCAGATGGTGCCGGAAGCAATGCAATCCAGGACAAAAAGACCGCCCACCGCATGCGTCGCGGTTGCTAGGCGCGCAACATAGTCGTCGGGCAGGATCATGCCACTCGATGTTTCCACGTGCGGCGCGAACACTACCTGCGGTTTATGCTCCGCGACCGCGGTCTCCGCCTCTTCTATGGGCACCGGTGCAAAGGGTGCTTTGCGGTCGCCTGATATTCGTCGTGCTTTGAGTATGGTTGACGATTTCGGAATCGAACCCATCTCCAGAATCTGGGTCCAGCGAAAGCTGAAGAAACCGTTGCGGATGACCAGAGTGTCCTGACCGGTCGCAAACTGCCGCGCAACCGCCTCCATGCCGAAGGTGCCGCTGCCGGGTACAACCACGACGGCGTCAGTATTGTAGACACTTCTGAGCGTCGTCCAGATGTCGTTCATCACGCTCTGAAACTGACCCGACATGTGATTGATCGCGCGGTCGGTATAAACCACTGAGTATTCAAGCAGGCCATCAGGGTCGACATCGGGCAGCAAGCCAGGCATGGGATTCTCCGCTCGGTAGAAAACTTGAGCGCGCGATTATCCCGACATTACAGCGCGGCGGCAAAAGGTGGATTTTGCGCCTTGCTGCCGGCCACCGAGCCGCCGACATGCGGTCACTATTTCTCCAGCGTAAAATCCGCGTCGGCGACGCGCGGCGTTCGGCCGGTGAATTCGAGAGGGCTAAGCCCTTTCATTGCGGACTTTAAGAACGCATCGAGCTTGAAGGATTTTTCCGCCGCCTTGGTAGCCGTGGCGAGACGCGAAACTGCATCTCGGTCGATGTCGGCCTTAAATTTAGTGCAATCTGACATTGGCGTTGAACGCTGCAGTGTTTTATCGACGGTAGACATTCTTTGAGGTTGACCAGACTATAGCCGACTTCATTTTCTGGTCCTCCGCCGCGCGCCGACACGCAACCCGGTCGCCCGAACATAGTAACGATAAACAAAGGAAACGAGCTATGGCAGCGCAAATGGAATTCGGCATGTTCGATTGGTTGGATCGGGGCGTAGGTTCCGTCGCAGCGCTCTATGAATCACGCCTTGCGCTGGTCGAGCGAGCGGACCAAGCTGGGCTCTACGGCTATCACCTGTCCGAACACCACGCGACGCCACTGGCCATGGCGCCCTCACCGTCGGTGTTTTGCGCAGCCGTCGCCTCACGCACCTCAAAAATCCGATTCAGCCCCATGGCCTACCTTTTGCCGCTCTACCATCCGCTGCGTCTGGTGGAAGAAATCTGCATGCTGGACCACCTTTCCGGCGGACGCGTCGAAGTCGGGGTCAGCCGTGGCGTCTCGCCCTATGAAGCACGCGCCTTCGGCGGTGATCCGGACGTCGGCCGCGAAGTCTTCGACGAAGCCCTGGACATCTATCGCCAGGCTATGACAACACCCAATCTCACTCATAACGGCGAGCACTTTCAGTTCGCCGACGTACCGATGGAAATCAAGCCCCTGCAGCGACCCTACCCACCGCTGTGGTACCCCTCTTTCAGTGAATCCGGCGCCGAATATGCGGCGCGCAACGGCTTTCATTTCATGAGCCTGGGACCGCCGTCGCTGGTGACCCATTTGATGGCGCACTATCACGAGATCGCCGCTGCGCACGTATATGACGACGGGCGGCTCAATGCCCACGTCACCGAGCCAAAACTCGGCGCCATGCGCCAGATTTTTCTGGCGGAAACGGACGAAGCGGCCGTGAAAATTGCCAGACCTGCCTATAACGATTGGTACCAATCGATCACCAAGCTCTGGCACCAGCACGACGACAACAGCTACAACGACTTCTTCGACTGGGACAATTGCCTGGCTGCCGAAACAGTCCTGGTGGGCTCGGTGGAAAAAGTGCGTGCTCAAATCCAGCAACTCGTTACTGAAAGCGGCATCAACTATTTTGTCGGTTCTTTTGCGTGGGGCTCGCTTCGGCCCGAAGACAGCATGGCATCACTGGAACTGTTTATTTCGGAGATCATGCCGGCAATTCGAAATTGAAACGTGTCGTTCACTATTGGAGTCCGAACGACCGCAATGTCGCATTGCGGCGCTTCTCGATTTGCGGTCGGGAGACGTCGAAATAGCCCTGCATAGCCTGTATAGAAAGCGCCGGCGTCTTTGCCTTCCCCTGGGCAAGTGCGGCGCAGGCGTCGTCCTTCCTCCCCAGCCCGACAGCGTTCATCGCGAGCCACGCGTAGCTCGGGAAATAGCTTGGTTCAAGCGCGACCAGACGTTCGCCAGCTGCCAGTCCCTCTTCATAGCGCCCGAATTCCCAGTAGGCTGCCGATAAACTGTCAAAAACCCATACGAGATTGCCTTTAGGGCTAAGACGACGGACGGGCTCTGTCGACGTAACCGTCGACTACGGATCACCATCAAGCAGTTGAATCCAGCCGAGCGAGGTCGACGATCCGATCGCGATACCGATCGATAAATTCACCGACGGCCACGTCGCCTCGCTCCGTTCTCAGCTGCGTCGAACCAACCAGTTCGGCCAAAACAAGCGTTAGAATTTTCGAAATTTTAATGGCAGACCTTCCAGCCCTGCTCGGACGCGATACGTCTGCGCAGTTCTCCGTAGAATGTTTCGAACATCGAATTTTCTGGTCGCCCAACTGCGACGATTTCAGATGAGTAGACCACCCCCAAATACTGATCAGAAGTCGCGTCGACAATCACATAGGCCCCGAAATTTTTGATGCGACCAAAGCGTACTAGGCGCTGCGGCACCGATTGTGCCAATATCGGGCTTATTTACTGGATGATCTGCTATGGACCAGCTTGAAGCAAACGCGAATGACACCGCCGACAGCGTCGGCAGCGATGACAGGATAGCTACGCCCTATGTGCCGCCGCTTGAGCGCACGGCCGGCCAGCCACCGCCGATTGCCGCCAACGGTGGCCTTTCCTACATGTCTTTCGATGTCGACGGCGACGCAGGCACGGCGGAGGCCACCAAAGACGCTTTGGCGCAGATTGCCTCGGGCGACGGCCAGCCAATTATCGACTTGCTCGAATCAGCACCCCCGGGGCCAGTCGAAACCGAATGGGGTACCGGCTTTCGCGGCTGGTCGGAGTGTATCGATCACATCGACGAGAGCGGTATGACGGCACCGGAGGGGGGTGTGGTGCTACCGCTGAAATACACCATCGACGAGCGGCCGAGCTATACCGTTGTGACCTCGAATGCCTTGTGGCGCGATCCGGCGCGTGAAACCGATCAACAGGCGCTGACAAAAGAAGAGGAGGACATCGACAAACGGCGTTTGTACTTTCCGCAGGTGTTACGCGACGCCCGCCGCATCAAGGAATACTACCCGGGACTGTCGCCCTATAGCCCCGAAAGCATGGACAAGCTCGGCGTTTCACTCGCGCATTGCGAATCCGAATGCCAGAACTTTTACGACGCGCACGAAGTCGAACGTGTGTTCTACCCGGAAATTGAGAAGCTGCTGCTCGACTTCTTCCCGGGCGCAACCGATGCGCTGGTTTACAACCACGACGTTTTTGACAAGGACTACCAGGGTGATGTGGTCGAAGATCAGGACAACAAGGACCCCGGCGTCAACAAGTTCTACGCCAACATCGTGCACAATGATTTGAACGACAACTCGGGCCGCGTGCGCTGCCGCGAGCTACTGACAAAAAATTTGCGTAATTTTGGCCGGCAGCAGAATTACACCGAGGCCGAAGCAGACGAAAAAATGTCGCGCCGCTTCATGTCGATCAACCTGGCGAAACCGATGGCGGCAATCGAGCAGAACCCGTTCGTGCTCTGCGCCTGGCCCTCGTTTTCTGATCAGCCCTACATCAACGCCTACCGCATCTACGATGATCGTGTCGGCGAGACCACCCGTTTCACGCATCGCGCGGACCACGAATGGTATTGGATACCGCAGCAACAACCGCATGAAGTGTCCATGTTGAAGTGTTACGACTCGGTCACCGACGGCTCTGTCTCGCGCTGGTCGTTCCACACGGCCTGCGTTGACCCGACTGCACCGAAAGATGCGCCTTGTCGCCGTAACGTCGTGGTGCGCTCCTTTGTGTTCTTTTAGGCTCTGGTCTGTCCAGGGCTCAACACCCTGCGCGGAGGCCAAACGGCAGGTCATGTCCCTGCCCGCTGCAGAACCTTAATGCCGCCACTATCCGCGCCATGGTGCGGATGGTAGCTTGCAGGGTATGAGTAGTAGCGAAAACTTCCACGCCGGATCGCGTGCCACGCAGGAATATCTTTACGACCCTGACATCCCCGCGCCCACCCATGCCGAACGCGCGCGTACTCTCGCAGCGGGGATCACCAGCGGTACCTTGTGCACCCTGCTGAACGACGAGTCAGAGCCTGCCGGCCATCCCTACGGTTCTCTCGTGACGACTGCCCTGTCGGACGGCAGCCCGATTTTTTTGATCAGCGCCCTGGCCGAACACACCCGGAATCTGGCCGCGGATAATCGTTGTTCACTTCTGCTTACAGAAGCCGGCGAAGACAACCCGTTGGCGCTCGGCCGGATCACCCTGCTGGGGCAGGCTGAACGTCTTGAGAACGACGCCAGCAACGCACGCGACGACTATCTCAGGTCCCACCCGCAAGCCGGGTACTATCTCGAATTCGGCGATTTTTCATTTTGGCGGCTCAATGTCGAGTCACTCCGCTACATCGGCGGGTTCGGGCGCATGTCCTGGGTCAGTGTCGATGATTGGTACGGGGCAGAACCCGATCCGATCGCTGCGGCCGCAAGTGGCGTTCTTGCGCACATGAACGACGATCACGCCGGCGCATTGCGCGAATATTGCCTGGCCTTCAGCCGCGCTCGAGATTTCAGCGACGTCGCCATGGTGGGTATCGACAGGTACGGCTTCGAAATGTCGATCGAAACGGCTGAAGGCGCGCGCCCGGTCAGAGTGGCGTTTGATTCCGCCCTCAACTCGCCTGATGAGGTCCGTCCGGCCCTGGTCGAATTGGTCAGCCGCGCGCGAGCACTGTTGGTGCGCCAGACAAACCGGCCTCACGGATAACGCGAGGCCGACAGCACCCTTGCTGAACCCGGCCGCTTTGCGCGACCGTGCCGAATACCGGTCAGATCAAGATTGATTTGGATAGTTGGATGGTCACGTGGCTGGCGTGACCGTTGCCGAGCAAATCAATCATGTTGGCTTTAGACAACTTTTATTCGGGGTCAGCGAATGTTTCAGGTACCACAACATTTTGACGACGCGTGCGGGAACCGCTTCAATCACGTTTGCCGGTAATCGGAGTCACGCCATGGATAAACTGATACCAGACAACATCCTACCTTACCCGTTGCCACCATGGGAACACGATTACCGGGTGCTGGCGGTGTTTGGCGAAGTTGAGGAGGCGCGCCTGCAACCGCTGGTGCCGCCACCGCTGAAGCTCTGTTCGAGCACAGTACAAATCTCAGTCATGTATTTCGATAGCTCGGTACCCACCGAGCCGTACTACGATGCCGCGGTCATCGCCGACGTTGAATACGGCGGCATCCGCGGTGGCTTCTGGATCCACGGCTACACCAGTACCG
This sequence comes from uncultured bacterium, assembly GCA_964012875.1. Lineage (GTDB taxonomy): Bacteria > Pseudomonadota > Gammaproteobacteria > CAXGUU01. Next base: position 10,651 of record CAXGUU010000015.1, on the reverse strand, counting down.
ATCTCGTGCACGCCGGTACGCGGGAAATCTGGGGCTACCGGATGAAACGGGGCGACGACTGGTCGCTTGGTGGCGATGGCGAGCACTACAGCGGTCACGTCGCACGCCGCAACAAGCGCCTGATCGATATCGACATGACCGTAACAGGAAAAGAATTCAATCAGCCCAAACTCTTTCCACGGCTTTTTTTGAAACTCATTCCTCACGCCTCACATGCCCAAGCCGCTCTCAAGAAAGTCGTTGTCATGCGGGCTGAAACGACCGCAGTTACGGTCGATTTGAAAGGTGAAGCGAGGCTGTCAATGGCGCCATCCGTTCAGGATCCGGTGGCCGATCTCGCGCCGGTCAAACTGCTTGGCGCGAACTACATTGAGGGCCATCAGATATTGCCCTGGGCTGAAGAGGTTGATGTCTGAGAAGGTTCGACGCCGGCCGAGCTTAACCGACGGGTTCATTACTGCGCTAAGCTTGCACCCCGGGTAGCGTTCTACGGCGCGTCCTTTAGGGTCCTTCTGTCCCGCCCGAAGCTGTGAGGTGCAAAATGATCCGGCGACTATGTGTTCCCTTTTTCTGGGCTTCCCTGCTGGTGCCCGCCCAGGTCAACGCCGACGTAAGCTTCAGTGATGTGGCGAGCTGGCTCGAAGCCAACGCCGATGCGCCCGTCGACGGTTTACCGGCCGGCTCCTACGACATCGAGCAACTACCCGATCTTGCGCGCTACATTCCACCCGGTTTTATCGACGAATTCGATTTTCCCGAACTCGAGGTCGAACTGGCCAGCACCGAACATTACCTCCCGCATTCCAGTTACCTGGAGGCCACCGAGCGTTTCGCCGGTACCGCAACAATAGACGCCGATGGCGCACTTGGGTCGTATGTTGCCGGACAACCTTTCTCACCTGAGCAGATTGATACCGCGCCGGCTGATCAAGCGGGCTACATGCTCGCATGGAGTCACATTTTTCGTTGGCAGCACTATGGCTACGAGACCGACATTCTGGTCAGCTACGTCGAGCCGGGCGGCGAAGGCGCGCTGACTCAGACCGCCGGCATGGACGGCGGCGGCAATGTCATGCGCTCGATGACGCTGTACTACCGTCGCGTTTATCTGAGCAAACTCGCCCATCTCGCTGACGATGACTATCGCATGGATGTCGACGACGCCGACAAGCTGTACTGGAAGGAGTACATGAAGATCGTTGACCCTTTCGACGTCGCCGGCGCGCAGTTCGTGGTCGAGCGATCACTGGATCCACACGAAGGTGACCAGGTGTATTCCTACCTGCCGACCGAGCGCCGGGTGCGCCGACTGTCCGCCAAAGAACGCTCGGACAGTTTTATGGGTACCGAATATACCTTCGACGATCTTCAAGGCTTCTCCGGGCGCGTAATGGACTACGATTGGCGCTACCTGGGACGCAAAGTGCTGCTGCATGTCAGCGCATCACGTCACGAACAACAGCGTTACTTCGGCCCCATGAGTCACATTCCCGATGACCGCTGGCAGCTGCGACCGTGTTACGTGGTCGAGCTTGTACCGAAGTGGAAAGATCATCCTTATGGCCGTCGCATTCACTTTATCGACGCCGAAACATTCAATACCGCGACGTCTCTTATTTTCGACCGCGAAGACCGCCTGTGGAAGGTCATCTACACCAGTTACGAACGCGACGATGTCGAAGACCCGGCCGCGGCTGAGGCCTCGAGCTCTACACACCGTTGGGCCGCCCTGGTCGGTATTGACCTTAAGAACCGGCGGACCACGATTTCACGGGAACCCGACGGCACCCAGGCGACCTATGAAGCCGTGAGCCCATCGAAGGTGCGGCGGATATTCGACGTTTCGAACCTCACCAGCGGTCGCTAGTCAACCAGGCTTTCCAGCTATTCAGGCGCGGCAGGGGCCAATGCCTGTACGATGTCCTTACCGGCGTCTCAACACGCCTCGAACCCATTGTTGCAGCGGATTGACCTGCCCGACGCCAGGGCCAGACCACCTATTTACCCCAGGCCGCTTCGCGTATCTGCGCTGCCGGATGAGGCAGCGGTAATCGACTACGACCCGGTCCGTAGAGTTTCTCTCGCAAGGTGCCTTCACTGTACTCGGTTTGCACGCGACCACGCTGCTGCAGGATGGGCACCACTCCATCGATGAAGTCCTCGAATGACCCTGGGGTCACGCCATAGGCAATATTAAAACCATCGATACCGTGGTCTGACCACGCCCCAAGCTGGTCGGCAATCTGTTCAGGTGCACCCACGAGTACCGGACCCGCCCCGCCAATACCGGCGTACTTGGCGACATCTCTGACGGTCCAGTCGCGATCAGGATCCGCTTCGGCAAAGCCCTGCAACATCGTGCGCATGGCGTTGGTGTCGACGTATTCGATTTTCGTATCCGGATCGAGCGAGCCGAAATCAAGTCCCGACCAACCGCTCATCAGGGCCATTGCGCTGTCGTAGCTGATTTGCTCGTAGTACTCGTCGTACTTTTCCTGTGCTTCCTGCTCGGTGCCGCCGGTTATGATCTTCATATAGGCGTAAGCCTTGATGTCATCGGGATCGCGGCCAGCCTGTGCTGCCAGCTTGCGTACATCAGCAATATATTCACCGTCCACCCTGGCATTCGGACCGAGAAAGAAACAGCACTCGGCATGTTTCGCGGCAAACGCGCGACCGCGCGGAGATGCCCCGGCCTGAAACAGGATGGGGGTTCGTTGCGGCGAGGGTTCAGTCAAGTGACAACCGTTGACCGTGAAATGCTTACCGTTGTGATTGACGTTCAAGATCCGCTCGGGGTTTGAGTAAATCCCCTGATCGCGATCTTTCACGACCGCGTCGTCCGCCCAGCTGGCTTCCCATAGTTTGTAGACCGCTTCGCAGTACTCGTCGGCAATTTCATAGCGCTCGTCGTGATCGGGCAGGCCTTCCATACCGTAAGCGCGAGCTGCACTTTCCAGATAGGACGTGACAATGTTCCAGGCAATGCGACCGTCGGTGATGAAATCCAGGGTCGAGATCAGGCGTGCAAAGGAGAACGGCGGGTACTGCATCATGCCGCTGGTAAAACCAAAGCCGAGGTGCTCTGTGGCGTGAGCCATGGCCGGCACCAGCAGCATTGGATCATTGACCGGCAGCTGAGTTGCCGTCCGCGCCGCGGCTTCGCGGTCGCCGTTGAAAACGTCATAGACACCCACAACATCCGCCAGAAACAGGGCGTCGAATTTGCCACGCTCGAGGAGCTTCGCCAGGTCCACCCAGACGTCGAGTTTCTTGTAATCGGCGGCGCGATTGTCTTCGCGTACCCACAGGCCGGGCGATTGATGAGTGACGCAATTCATCGTAAACGCGTTTAACAACATCCGCGGCTTTTTCATGCCTTCTCCCCGATCTCTTTTGAGCTTAACTGACACCATCATTATCTACAGAAATCAGGACTAAAAAAGCGCCTTTCCGCCAGATTGCCTGCCGGGAAGCGCTCAGCCGAGTTTCCTGCGGCCGAAGCACCTGCAGCAGCGCTTAAAACGGCCGGGGAGCGACAACGGATGAGGCGTCCCGATTGGTTAGCCGGTATCGCACGAGCGGAGCGACGAAACGGACCGTGCCAGGGCCTAGGCAACAGTCAGCCGCTGACTGACTTCAGCTTGGGACGCACCTCCTCAGTGAAACGGCGCATGGTCTGAAGCACATCTGCACTACCGCAGGGATTGAGGATGAAATGGCGCACGCCGGCACCGATCATGCGGTTCAGTAATTCGGTAACTTCCGCCGGACTACCCACGGCATGCATATCACGAACGACATCCATGGGGACATTCGCGGCTGCTTCAGCCAACCGATTAATGGTCTCGTCGTCACTGATCACCAGGCGTGAAAAATTGAACACGTCAGAAGGCAGCTGTGACAGATCAAAGCCTGAATGTTTCAGGCTGCCGCGCTCGGCCAGGGTGAACACCGCGAGTTCTTTCAACATGGCATCGGCGTACTCGCGGTCGTCAGTGATGTCGAGGTACACCCATACGCTGGGTTCTATGGTGGCCGGATCGCGACCAACCGAGGTCGCATGCGCTGTCAGGTAGTCGAGGCGTTTCCTGAAATAGGCCGGCGTGCTGACGAAAGGCATCCAGCCGTCACCGAGCTCAGCGGTAATGCGTAGCGCACGATTTGATCCCAGCGCGCCGACATGAACAGGCGGGTGCGGATCGGCGACGACGACCTGATCCATCCACGCCTGATCCAGTCGGTAGTGTTGACCTTCGAAACTCACCGGCCGCTCGGCGCTCGACGACCACATGAGTTTGACCACTTCAATGTACTCGCGCAATCGATCCAGGCGCACTTTCGCTTCGTCTTCGAACGGCAATCCGAACGGTCTGGTGTTCATCGCCTCACCGGCCCCGATACCGAGTCCGACGCGACCATTACTGATCTCGTCAAGCGTGGCGACGATGTGGGCCATCTTCGCAGGATGAATTCGCTGGCAATCGGATACCGCCGCGCAAAAGAACAGTTTCTCGGTCACCGCCGCGAAATAACCGAACAGCGCATAGGGGTCAGCGACAGCGCCGTCGATGTCGATCAGGTGATCAGCCATCCAGATGGCATCAAACCCCATCGCCTCGACTTCGGGTGCAAGCCGCGTGCACTCACGCGCTGTCATGGTCAGATCGCCCAATAAAATACCGTAGCCGATGTCAGCCATCGCGCTCCTCCCCTGCCCTTTTCGAATGCTTTAAGACTACGACACTTTGTGGCCAACCGGGCATCGATCAAGAGCCCGGGCAGGCACTGCAATCTGAATGCCGCGGCGAGGTCGGGCGCGTGTCAGTCAACTTTGAAAGGCGACACCCCGGTGGGTGCGAAGCGCGCCATGAAACGCGCGGCCCGGGGCACTGGTCGGCCTTCATCTTCGGCCGTGTCCGCCGCGATCAATGCTCGGCGCAGTAGGCGCGAGCCGACGTAGCGGAAGGGCTCGGGCGGGAAATCCCGGGTTGGCGGTCGCACCAGTGGACTCTCGGACCATTCGTCTTTGCGTTCAAGTGTCAGGCTCGCCAGAATCCTGCCGGCGACGTGGCACGGGCCGACCCCGTTGCCGGAGAATCCTACCGCGTAGTGGATGTTCGCATTCGGACCCAGGTGCCAGAACACCGGCAGACCCGACTGGGAACGATCCACCGGTCCGCGCCAGCTGGACGCCATCGGGACATCCTCGAGCATGGGATACGTCCTTCGAAATGCCTGCATGACCGCTGCTGCGATACTCGATTTGCCTTCGACCTGGGCGCCGACATTGCCGCCGTAACAGAACTCACCGCACATGCCGCCCTTGCCGAAGACAACACGGCCATCCGGCGTGGTGCGATAGTAATGCACCAACGCACGGCCGTCGGAGATGCCTAGGCCGTCGTTCCAGCCGATCTGCTCCAGCTGTTCGCCGATGGGCGGCGTCATGACGATATCGCCGGATACCACGGCAATCGATTGCCGGATTTGCGCGAAACGTGCGCCCCAGGCATTCATTGCAATGACCACGCGGTCGGCGATGACCTGTCCACGCGGCGTACCGATGACCGCGGGTACGCCAAACCCGATGTCCTGCATGGGCGTGCGCTCGTAAATCCTCACGCCGCGTTCGATGGCCACGCGCCGCAAACCACGACCGAGCATCGCCGGTTGCAAAGACGCCGGACCCGCTTCGAAGATACCGGCACGATGGACGGCCGACCCGGATCGCGCGGCCACCGCCTCGGAGGACCACATGGCGAAAGGGGATTCGCCGGCTTTGGCGATCGCATCGATGGTTTCCTGCCAGGCACCGACTTGCGCGTCGCTGGTCGCGGCCCACAGCCAACCGTCGCAACGCGCCTTAACATCTATATTCTCCGTGGCGCAGAAATCGAGGACGTCTGTGATGGCCTGATCGGCAGCACGCGCCAGACGCAGCGCTTCCTCGGTCCCACAGATCTTCGCGAGAGTCTGGAACTTCGCCCACCACGACACCAGGAACCCACCGTTGCGACCGCTGGCACCCGACGCGCACACATCGCGCTCGATCAACGCGATGTCCAGGGACGGCTCCAGGCCTTTCAGATGAATGGCGGTCCACAAGCCGGTGAACCCACCGCCAACGATACAAACGTCGACCTTGATGCTTTCGTCCAGCGGCCAGATTGGCGAGCTGCCCTCGGCATTTAAGGCTTCATTCAACCAGTAACTGCGTGGAATGGTTTCCGACATGTGACCCGGACCAGACTGCCGGCACCAGCTACCACGGTCGGCGGCAGGCTGCCGCCGGATGTGGCGCCTGCACGCGCGCGCCAATATGAGGAAAAAGTTTTTCGCGAATTGTGCCGTCCCGGTATTCCCGCTGCATGCGACCGCGCTGTTGCAGAATCGGGACCACTTCATCGATGAAGGCTTCGAAGGAGCCGGGCATGAGGGAATACGACAGGTTGAATCCATCCATGCCGGCATCGACCCAGAGTTCGAGTTCATCAGCAATCTGTTCCGGCGTTCCGACCAGTACCGGGCCGGGCCCGCCTATCGCGACGTAGCGAACGATTTCATCAACCGTCCACTCGCGGCCCGGGTCAGCAGTGGTGAAATTCTGCAGAAAGGTGCGAACAGCATTGGTCTTGATGAACTCCACCGGCTGATCGGGTTCGAGGCCATCCAGATCCACGCCGCTCCAGCCACCGATCAGGGTCAGCGCGCCCTCAAAGCTGACCTGGTTCATGTACTCCTGGTAGCGCGCCTTCGCCTCTGTTTCAGTGCCGCCGAGTACAACCTTGATATAGGCGAACCCGAGGATGTCCTCCGGCCGGCGCCCGCGCTTTTCGGCCTTCTCCCGGATGATCTTCATGTAGTTGCCATCGATCTCCGGGCGCGAACCAACAACGAAAATACACTCGCCATGATCGGCAGCGAAATCAGTACCGCGATCTGATGTCCCGGCCTGGAAGAGCACGGGCGTGCGCTGCGGAGAAGGTTCGCTCAGGTGGTAGCCGTGCATGCGGAAGTGCTCGCCGTCGTATTCGATTTTTCGAATTCGCGATGAATCGGCGTAGCGCTTTGCATTGCGGTCGTTTAAGACCGCGTCATCTGCCCAGCTGTCTTCCCATAGGCGGTAACAGATATTGCAGTACTCGTCGGCCATGTCGTAGCGCACGTCATGTTCGGGTAAGGCGTGCATGCCCAGACCGTGAGCAGTGCTCTCCAGATAGGACGTTACGATATTCCAGGCCACCCGGCCCCTGGTCAGGTGATCGAGGGTCGAGATATAACGCGCGAAGGTGTAGGGATGAACCTGCAGGATTGAACTGGTGAAACCAAAACCGATGTGTTCGGTGACCGTCGCCATGGCCGGTATGAGCAGCATCGGGTCATTGACAGGCGCCTGTATCGCGTTTTCGAAAGACGGCGCCGGTGAACCCGTAAAAACATCATACGTACCCAACACATCGGCCAGAAAAAAGGCGTCGAAGCGGCCCCGCTCGAGCAACTTCGCAAGCCTGAGCCAGTGGTCAACGTCCTTGTAGTCGACCATGTGATCATCCTCGCGAGTCCACAGTCCTGGCGACTGGTGCACGATGCAGTTCATCGTGAAGGCGTTGAAGAGCATGCGTCGCTTGTTCATCGATTACGTCCTTGCGTCGGCGCGGTGTGAATTCCTTTAGCGTCGAACTCGAGTCCCACTTGAGGATTTTCTTCACCGCGCTGTTTCGCGTCGTACCAGGCCACGCACCATTGCGAACAAAACACGCCGTCCGAGTCCGACAGGTTCGGATGCTCGACGCCTTCGTGGTAAACCAGCACGCCGCAGTTTTCGCATTTGACGTATTTCTCGATGTAATAACCGCTCTCGGCAAATCGCATTGGCCTACTCTCCTTCTTTGCCGCTGAACTGATAGTCGCGACTGGCGGCGTCGGGTGTAATCCAGCCTTCACGCACGTCCTCAGCAATCGACTCGACGCTGCGGTCGGCAGGCTTGCCCCAGCCTCCGCCGCCGGGCGTTAAGAGCTGCACCCGATCACCGGGCTTCACGACCACGTTCGACCACTTGCTGGTTGAACGTTTGTCGAACGCTTCAACCATCGTTTTCCAGCCGTTGGTCTCGGCGGCCCGGAACAGGGTTTGGCCGGGCGCGCCCGCCTGCCCCCCTTCGAGTCCCCAGGCCTGGTGATCATGGCGGTCGGTTAACTGCGTGCAGTTGATTTCGGCATCGAGGCAACGCCAGGTTTTTTGCGTGCCGAGTCCGCCGCGGTACTGTCCGGCGCCACCGGAATCCGGCCTGAGGCAGTATTCTTCGGTCAGCCAGGGGTAACGTGTTTCAAACACTTCAACCGGCATCACCCGGCAATTGCCATTGATGGAATCGGTGGCATTGTTGCCGTCGGCGAATGGCCGGCCACCCCAACCAACGACTTCGATGTCGTAGCAGGCAAAGTACTCGTCGTTCTTGTGATCGTGTCCGCCAAAAACAAAGTTCAGATGCGTGCCGCCCTCGGCTGCCATGCCGCGATCGGGCGCGGCCTGGGCGAGCGCACCGATAACGACGCCCGCGATTCGTGGGTGCGCCTCGGTGTTGCCCCCGACCTCAGGCGCCGGGTAATCGACATTGACCACCGTGCCGCGCGGCGCAATGACCTTGACCGGACGGAAACAGCCAGAATTCTTCGGAATCGAGGCATCGGTCATGTGCAACAGCGCGTTATAGGTCGCCGACCAGGAAACGCCCAGGGTCGCATTGATCGGCCCCGCGACCTGCGGCGAACTGCCGCTGAAGTCGACCACGATGCGATCGCCCTGAACGTAGCAACACACCTCGATACGAATTTCGGAGTCTGAGACACCGTCGTTGTCCATGTAGTCGGTGAACTGGTAGCGGCCGTCGGGTATGTCCGATATTTCGGCCCGCATGCGGGTCTCGGAATAGTCCATCAGGTCACCCACGGTCTGGCGGAAAACATCGAGACCGTGTTTGTTCACAACCTCCTGCATGCGTGCCGCGCCTTGCTCGACACCCGCGATCATTGCGCGCATGTCGCCGTAGTTGTAACGCGGGGTGCGCACGTTGGCGAGCCACAGCTTCCATACCTCCGGCACATCTTCGCCGCGCTTTTTGATTTTGACCGGCGGTACGCGAATACCCTCGTGAAAAATCTCGGTCGCTTCGCTGGGAAAGCCACCGGGCACCATGCCACCGACCTCGGCGACATGGCCGATGGCGACCGTGAACGCAACCAGCTCGTCCCCAACGTACACCGGGCAGAACAACGTGTGCTCGGGCGTATGCAAACCGCCGCGATAGGGATCGTTGTGGACCAGGACATCGCCCGGTTCGATCTCCTCGAGCGGAATTTCCTGCAGGCAGGAGCGAATGAGCAACGGCATGCCGCCAATCTGTGCCGGGCAGAATTCGGCTACCGCAATCATTTCACCCTGAGGTGACGCCATGGCGCAGGTGAAATCTAGGGCTTCGTTGAAAATAGTTGAATATGAAGTCTTCATGAGCGTGATACCCATTTCGCGACACACCGAGATCATGGTGTTCTCGAGAATATTCATCGTCACGAGATCCATCTGTCTGTCGCTCATGATGTTTTGCCTCGCGGTTCAATGATCAAATGCCCGGTGGTACTGACGCTCAGCCTCTGACCAGGGCCGACGACTGTTACGGATACGGGTTCCTCGACGAGCGCCGGCCCGTCGACTGTGAACCCGTGGCCCAGATTCGCGCGCTCGTAGACTGCGGTCTCACGATCGCCCTGCTCGAATCCAACGGTTCTGTTCGTGCATGGCACGTCGCCCGGGTCCGGCTTCAGCGGTGCAAACTGCGGTTTCTCGGTCGGCGCAATAACCGTGCACTTAATGGTGGTGAGTTCAATCACTTCGTTGGGGATGTCAAAACCGAAACGGGCCGCGTGACGCTGGTGAAAAGCCAGCCACAGTCCATCGACCTCGGCGTCGGTGAAAGCGTCGAATTCGATCGGGATTTCAAGTTCGTAATTTTGTCCCAAGTAGCGCATTTCGAGGGCACGCTGAACAATCTGTTCGTGGTAACCCTGGTTCTCAAGCTCCGACACCGCTTTACTGACGAGCGCGCTGAGCACATCGCGCGCGCGCGCTGCATCGAATCTCGCGGAAGTCATGTCGACGGTGCGCTCACCGTCGATGCGCGCATCGGCCAGGGTAAACCCGAGTGCCGAAAACTGCCCCGGGTGAATGGGCACGACGGCGGCCCCAATACCTGCCTCCGCAATTAATTCACCGGCATGTAACGGACCCGCACCACCAAAGCCCAGCAAGCTGAACTCCCGCGGATCAAGACCGCGCTCCACCAGAACCGTGCGCAAGGCGCCAACCATGTTGGTGTTAACGATGCGGACAATGGCGAGCGCGAGTGCCCGATTCGTCATACCTAATGGTTCGGCCACACTGGCGAGCGCCTGCTCGGCCGCTTCGAACGACAAGGGCATCTCACCGGCCAGGAAATGGTCCGGATTGATTCGGCCCAGCACCAGGTTTGCATCGGTTACGGTCGGCGCCGTGCCGCCACGCTGATAGCAAGCTGGCCCCGGGCGCGCGCCGGCGCTTTGCGGCCCTACCCGTAACATGCCGCCCTTGTCGACCCACGCGATTGAACCGCCG
>CAXGUU010000014.1:0-23219 GCA_964012875.1 uncultured bacterium | reverse complement strand
ACGGTTGGTCGAAACTCAATCTCGATGCGTTATTGCCGACGCGCGATTAACTGCGCCGCGCCGAGCAGATTGCGGTCGACTACCAGGCGCGGATGAAAGATCAAATGAAGATCATCTACGTCGTGCCTGACTACTTTGAATCGACGCCCAAAGCCTGCATGAACGGCTGGGGCTCGATATTCCTGACCATTGCCCCGGACGGCAGCGCCCTGCCATGCCATGCGGCAACGACGCTACCCGGACTTCAGTTTCCCAACGTTCGCGACTATTCAATCGACGCGATCTGGAACGAGTCCGATGCGTTTAACAAGTTTCGTGGCCTGGACTGGATGAAGGAACCCTGCCGTAGCTGCCCGGACAAAACCAAGGATTTCGGCGGCTGCCGCTGCCAGGCCTATATGTTGGCCGGGGACGCTGCCGCAGCCGACCCTGTGTGTGGAAAATCCCTCCACCATGCGGCCCTCGTGGCCGAAGTTGACCGTATTGAATCAGCGTCGGATTCCGAGACTCAGGCGATTCCTCTCGTCTTTCGCAACATGAAAAATTCGAAGTCGTTATCCGAGACTTCCTGAGCCGGCACGCCCGCCCCGCCACGACGGCAACCAGCGCCGTTCATAGAGCCCTGACAGCCCAGGCCACGTCGGCGGCCTGGCGGTTGGCTTTCACATCGTGCACACGGAAGACTGAAACGCCTGCACTAACCCCTATGGCGGTGGTTGCGCAGGTCGCCCCAACAAGTTCCGCGGGATCGGTCTCTTCGCAGATTGCCCCCATGAACCTTTTACGGCTAGTTCCAAGCAGGACCGCATAACCCGTCTCAACGAAAGATTTCAGACCGCCAATCAGCTCAAGATTGTGGACGCGCTTCTTGCCGAAGCCTATACCGGGATCAATCGCTATCCGGTGGCGCGGCACACCGGCCTTTTGTGCCAGCTCTGCGCGTGAAACGAGGAAATCCTGGATTTCACCAACAACGTCATCGTAGCTTGGGGCATCCTGCATGGTCGCCGGTGCGCCCTGCATGTGCATCAGCACCAGGCCGGCGCCCGAGTTACTGACCGCCTGCAAAAGCGACGGATCAGAGCCTGCCGAAATATCATTGACGATATGCGCCCCGGCTTCGAGCGCGGCAGCTGCGACCTCCCCGGAAGTGGTGTCAACGCTGAGCAGCGGAATGTCCTCTGGACGGTTTGTCAGCTGCTCGATGACCGGTACAACCCGCTTGATCTGCTCTGCCACCGGGACCGGCATGGAACCGGGTCGCGAAGACTCGCCGCCGATGTCGATGATGTCCGCACCCTCTGCCCTCATCACAAGCGCATGCTCAACAGCCTGCTGTGTATTTGTATACAGGCCGCCATCGGAAAAACTGTCCGGCGTGACATTCAATATGCCCATCAGCAAGGGTCTGGCGTCCTGACGGCTAAACATAAGGAAGGCTGCACTCAGGCCGACGCAAGTTTTACATGCATGTCATCGGCGGCTTTAACCAGCGCGTCGATCATCGGCGTTTCGCCGGACAGATGACCCGCGGTGCGGAGAACCTCGAGTTCGGACCGCGGGATTGCCTGATGGAGCGTCCACGCCGAGGCCGCCGGACAGGTGATATCCCGGGCGCCGTGGATAATCCTGACTGGTACGTCAGGCACATCACCAATTCGGCTCAGCAATTCGTTTTCTTCGATGAAATACCGATGAAAGGCATAGTGCATCTCAATCCTGGCCTTGGCGATCGCGGTCTCAAGCGGCCCTGCAGCACCATCACCGGCCTGGTTGAGCGAAAACATCACCACCGCGCCCGACCATGCCTCCCAGGCCTGCGCCGTTTGTTCCACAATGGCGCGGTCGGATGAAAATATACGCTCGTGCAGCGTGGCCAGAATATCGGTATTGCTGTCCGCTCCAATTCGTGTCTGGAACTCGTGCCATTGACGGGGTAGAAGTTTGTTCGCGCCTTCCGAGAAGAACCACGAGACATCAGCTTCGCGGGCAAGAAACGTTCCACGCAACACCATGCCCAGCACGCGATGCGGATGTCGTTCAGCATAAGCCAGGGCCAGTGCGGCGCCCCACGACCCCCCGAACAGCAACCATCGTTCGATGCCGAGCTCATTACGTAGCGCTTCCATGTCGTCGAGCAGATGCGGCGTCGTGTTATCGTCGGTCGAGCCGAAAGGTTTCGAGCGTCCTGATCCGCGCTGATCGAACAGAACGATGTGGTAACGCTTTGGATCAAAAAACTGGCGGTGATCCGGTTTACAGCCTGAGCCAGGCCCTCCGTGCAAAAAAACGACGGGCACGCCGTCTTCGGCGCCGCATGTTTCATAGTAGACCTGCTGGCTGTGTCCAGCGTCGAGGAAAGATGTAACACGCGGTTGAATCGGGGGATAGAGGGTTCGTGTCACTGCCTTATCGGACCTGAAAAGAAAACGGATAATGCCTGTCGACGCAAAAGGCAACCAGCCAGCCCAGCGCGACCCCGGTGTCGAATGCTCGGCTAGATATCGTCCAGTATTTCCTGCTTGCGCTTCGCGAAATCGCCATCTGTAATCAATCCCTTCTCGTGCAAAGCGTTAAGCTGGGTGAGGCGGTCCTCTATGCTTGAGGCCGCCGCCGCTCCCTGACCTTGCTGAAGCTCCTGCAACTCCTTGCGCATGCGCGCCATTTCTTCGCGCATCTGCCTGCGCTCAAGCGTCAGTTTGGCTGCTTCAGCCTTGGCCTTGATTTCTTCTTTACGCACCGCGACCGGGACCTGGGCCTGGCGGTAGGCCAGTGCGGCCTTTTTGACGTCGATCGTGATCCAGTCGGGCCGTCCGCCTTCGCCCTCCGCCAGCTCTACACCTTCAGTGGTCACAATTCGCCCCTGCATTTTGCCCTTGCGCTTGCGGCTGCCGGGTTGGAAGTAGACGTCACTGAAATCGTCGACGATGCCAAATGAACCTTCGACATTTTTCTTTGCCTTATCGATCATTTTGCCATGTTCGCCAACGATCAAATGCAGTTTGCCATCGATAAAAAATACCCGCCCGGTCGTCCACACCCGGCGTTTCACCATCGACATCATGGCGTCGGTGTAGCCGCGCACGTTAAAAATAATGTCTTCACTAGGTGATGCCTTGCTTAGGCCATCGCCGATATAGGACGCGATGAGCGCCGCCTGCTGACGCGAGTAGACTGCAACTGCTTCTTCGTCGCGCAGTACGCCGCCTTCAATCCACAATTGCAAGGAAGCCAATGCCTGCTCCACTTCAATTTTGTCGATTGCCGCAGGGTGGTCGTTCGGCTCGGCGTTTTTCTCACTCTGTACCAGCTGGACATATTGCTCGTTCAGATCCCAAATCGTAGCCGTCACTTTTTCTTTGGCGAAAATATTCGGTAGCAGGTCCAAAGCAAATACAGGCGAACCGATCATCGCCATGAAGACGGTCAAAACGAATCCGCCAAGAAAGACTGTTATACGCACCAGGTAAGCACCATTGATTTCAAGTCACGGCCGGACAAACAAAATTCGGAGAGTATTGGGTGAGCGTTCAGCGCCCGCTTCCGACGTTTTGCTGTGGTCCAGAGGGAGAACCAGCGCCCAATTGTAGATCGAACTTCAAGCCTGAGAATGAATCAAGGCTGAACGCACACCAATCGTTCTGTCAGGCAAAAAAAAGGCGCATCCGAGGATGCGCCTTTATAACTTGGGTTTAAGTTAGTCCCGGCGGGCCGCTTACCAGAAGAGAAATCCGCCAACGCTGAACGTATCTGCTTCGGGCGTGTTGCCAGTACCGGTATCCAGCTCGCCGTGGTTGTATTCGGCGACCAGACGGAGCCAGCTGCTGACGTCGTGGTAAACACCAACTGTCCACATCGAACGCTCGACATGTGCCGCAGTCGCGAAAGGTCCAACGCCTCCGGTCGAGACGGAGTCAAGGTTACCTTCACCGTAGGACAGTCCGACCTTGGTCTTGCCGGCGAACGTGTACGTACCCTGGAGGTAGTAGCCGTCACCGTCGCGAGCGTCCAGGTTACCGCTTGCGTCAATCTCAACACTGGCAGAGTTGTATTGCGAAGTCAGCCCGAGGCCTTCCTGATCGTAGTAGTAGCCAACAAATTCAAATCCGGACATGCCGAACTTGGCGCCCGCACCCCAGGCACTGGATGTAATGCTGCCGCAGTTGACTACATTGCCCGTTGCGGACGTCACCGCGCCGTCGCAGGTCGAATCAATGTCCTGCCAGGTCCCGTCGAGCCACAGTTTAAGATTACCTCCACTGAATGCCTGCGAGTAGCTTAACTCGCCTTCGAATCGCGGCGTGTCTGTCTCATCGAGCAGACCACCGCCGGCAGCGTCGGCGCCATTTCGCACAGTGAAGCCGTCGACGGTCGACGGGTCATAGAGACCAATCGCGGCCTGGAAGCCGCCAACGTTAGGCGTTGTGTACTGGAAGCGCGCTGCGAAGTCCGGGTAGGTGTAACCGTGGCCAGAGCGACCGAAAGTTATGGAACCGAAATGATCTGCGCCAGGTGCGAAACCAACACCGAACAAGGTCATATCGTTCAGTATGGCGTTGCGTCCGAACAGCGACAGCGTGCGGCCGAAACTAATTTCACCGAATGCGCCGCTCAAGTTGGCCACGACTTCACGAGTATCGATCGTGGCACCGTTGATGCCAGACCTTGGACCGACGGTACCATTCTGCGCGCTAAACTGTGTTTTATTGCCACCAGTGTGAATGGTCGGTGCGAAGCTGATGCGAGCGCTACCGGTCATGCCATTCATGGTCGGAGATTTCACATTGAAACTGAAGAAAGCCGGCAGATAACCGGAATGGACACGACTGTTATTTTTGTCCGCGCCTTCTGTTAAATAGCCTGCATCGTAGTTGCCAACGGTGTAGAAGGCATTAACGTTGCCGTCAAAGCTGACTTCCCAGCCGTCATTGCCGCCTACGACGACGACAGCGCCCGCGGGTGCTGTCAGGCCTGCGCCCAATGCCGCCGCACCAACTGCCGCTGCAATCTTGGTCTTTGAATATTGTTTCGCCATCACTTCCTCCTGAATCTGAAAAGGACTAAGGCTTGAAAAACTTGAACCCAATTCGTCTGAATTTATTCTCTTACCAACGTTGCGAAATGTCTCCGGCATCCGCCTACTTCTGTTCCTGCCGGCGCCCCTCGATAGTATTGACACGAGCCTTTTGAGCAACTCACCCCACTGGTGTCGCGCGATATTAAATCAATTTCGGCGCCGTGCCAACACTTTCGCAACAAAAAAACCCACATTTGACGGCACTTGTACCATTACGTCTCTTTTTTGCAACATTTCGTCGCCACAACCGTGGCTGAGGCGCAATCCGGTAATTGACGCTACCCCCCGCCCTTTTGAAAGGCACGCTCGAATCGGGCCAGAAACGCATCGCGCTCGGAGTCGTCGAAACCGGAAAATTCAAAACAGATATCGAGGTACGGCATACGTAAAGTCGCAATTGCGCGCGTTTTCTCATCTGAAACCTGAACTTTAAGACAACGGCCGTCATGCCACCGCACCGTACAGTTCAAGTCGCCTTCGACAGTTTCGGCGTCGCCCAGCAGTCGCGGAAAAATGCGCCGGAAATCCGCATGCGTCATGCCCCGGTCGGGACGCATCACACGTTCAGTTACCGGCATTGCCGAGCACTCCACCCGGTGCGAGGGCCACACGCAAGGGTCCCAGATGTTGGGCATAGTTCCGCCACCGATCCCTGGATGAGGTATAGATCGGTTGCCTGACCTGCCACTGACTCGCCGTAACCACGCTGCGCTCATTGCGATGAAAATCCAGGCAGGCGCCCTGCCATGACAGATCCAGAAAAGAGAGCATTTCGCGGCTCACGGATTCCGTGTTTTCCGTCAATGCTTCATATTTCACATCAAGCATTTCAATCGGCAGTACTTCACGCCAGTGCTTCATCAGGCGCTCGTAGCCACGGTAAGCCGCGGCCAGATCTTCCAGGTCAAAAGAATAGGGATGACTACCCGCAAGGTCGTGAGCAAAGATGGAGAAACAGGTCGCCATGGGATGACGGGCACAATGGATCACGTGAGCTCGGGGAAAGAGCACAGCGATGACGCCCAAAAACAGGAAGTTATAGGGCATTTTGTCGATGACATAGGGCGTGCGGTCGTCAATTTCTGCTAAGCGGTCGAGGTAGAGCGGCGCCAGCGCTTGAATCCGCGCTTCGTTCCCGGGCATACATTGCGGAAACGGCAGCGCCGATTCGAGCATTCGCGGCAAAGTCGGGATTCGTTCGGGAAAGAAGGTGAGTTCACCAGCGCCGTAGACATCGCTATGAGAAGACAAAATCTGCTCGACCAGGGTGGTGCCTGAACGCGGCATGCCGATAACAAAAATCGGTCGGCGGCTGTTCGAACCTTGGCCTTCAAGACCCGCAAAATAGTCTGATGAAAACACCTTGATTATCGACTCTATATAGTCGGACTGGCGAACCCGATCGAATTTGACCTGGGCTTTCCTGACGGCATTGGCGGCGTCGAAATACTCAAAGGCGACATCGAACTTACCGAGCTTGTCGTAAATTTCGCCAAGCGCGAACGACATATCGGCGCGGTCAGTGTCGGCTGGCGTATCGGCAATGGCGGCAAGAATTCTGGCCGCCTGCGCTTCGTATTCCTCGGGATGCCCCCCCAATGAGGCCAGGTTGCGATAGGCATCCCCAAACTTCGGCTCCAGCGAGATTGCGCGATTGAACTGCGCGGCGGCCTCTTCCCGCCGCCCCAGGGCGCTCTGGGCCATGCCAAGGAAGTTCGCCACTCTGCCAGAGTGCGGGGCGAGCTTGGCCGCGCGCGAGAACTGTCCATGGGCCTCATCGACCTCGTTCAGCGCGTAGTGGATCATGCCGAGAGCGACCAGGCGCTGTGGGTCCTCTGAGTCCATGTCGAGCGCCCGGACATAGGCTTCCCTGGCTTCGAGCAGAGCGCCGCGCATACGCTGGCAACTTCCGAGCGCGTCCCAGAATTGAACCTGGCCCGAATCAAGTTCAATCGCCCGTTCAAACGCAGCCACCGCACCGATGTAGTCCTGCTGCGCCTGAAGGGCCAGTCCCAGATTGAAATGCCCGAATGGAAACTCGGGCTTTATCCGGGTCAGTTTGCGAAAAAGCGCCGTTGCCTCCTGCGCTTTGCCGCTCTCCCGCAGCAAGTTCCCGAGGTTATTAAGGGCGTCGGTAAATTCGGGCTCTGCGCGCAGCGCTTTGCGATAGTGTCGCTCCGCATCGTCATGCTCCCCTGCTTCTCTTAGCAGATTGGCCAGATTAAACTGTGCGGCGGCAAAACGCGGACGGCACTTGATGGCCGAAGCGAAGGCATCGCGGGCTTCGGATGACCGCTTGCTGTCCAACAGGGCCATACCGAGGTTGTTGTGAAAGTCCGCATTACCAGGTTCGATGGCCAGCGCCTGTCGGATCAAATCAATCCCTGCCGGCAGGTGCCCGGTCTGGCAGCCAAGCACACCCAACATGTTCAACGCGCTCGCGTGCCGGGGATCTTGCGTTAGGACCTCGCGGTAGAGGTGCTCAGCCCGTTGTATGTTGCCGGCTTCATGAAACGAAAGCCCGGTTTGGAACATTTGCTCCGCGGGACTCGACGATGTCGGCGCTCGTTTTTTGGCCACCCGCCTAACCTGGCTCAGCCGCCAGCCACGGGAGGCCAGATCGCCAGTACATCACCGTCCTGAAATATTGGCGTGTCGCGTTGTTCAGGCTCTACGTAGAGCCCGTTAATCAAAATCAGATGCGCCGATTCCCGGGGAACGTGATAGCGGGCAATGAGTTCGTGCACGCTTAACTCATCAGGTATTTCGATTTCGACAATATTACGGTCTGCTTCCGGCGGCAGGTATTGCGTCAGCGACGCATACATCTTGAATGTGATTTTCAAAAGCGCGAGCAGAAGAAACCGTGGGCAGGGGGTTCCGCGTCTCCCTTGCCGTAAAACGGCAAGGGATGCTGTCCGGAAGCTACTTGATGACGCCGGCGTTGAAGCCCACGGCCTGCGTCGAGGCGAGGTAGGCTTCCATGATCCGGGTGGGATCTTCGAGAAGTTTGTCTTTCCACGCGCCAAGCCGGGTTTTCGTCTGAATCAAGCCGCGTAATACACCAACGTGTTGTGTCAGTCCAAGGCTTGTTGCGCCAACCAGTACATCGTCGGAAAACTGCAGGTTCAGGTAGCGGAATCGCTCCTTGTTAAGCAACTCCGCGGATTGACCCCCATCGGCCCCCATCCAAAGTCCGAATGAACTTGAAATCAGTCCGAGCGTGTCGAGTACATTCATATTCACGCAGCCGTTATGCACGGTGCCCTTCAGACCGCACATATTGCGAGCGGCCAGATGTCCGTGATCGACAGCTGTTGGCTGTATGGCCTGTACTGAGTAATCCCCGGTGGAAAAATCAATGCCCTGGGCGACGTCACCGGCGGCGAAGATATTCGGGTCATTGGTGCACATCGTGCGATCCACCAGAATGCCATGATCAGTTTCAACGCCACTGCCAGCTACAACGTCAATATTGGGTCTGACCCCGGTCGCCGACACGACGAGATCGGCATCCACCGATTCGCCGGAATTGAGGTTAACCTTAAGTCCGTTGCCGGACTGCTCAATAGACGTCACCTGAGTTGATGTGTGGACTTTAACACCCTGGTCTTCACACCAGTCCTTGATCATATTGCCCGCAGTGTCATTCATCATGCGCGGGACCATGCGACCTTCCATCTCGACCACCGTCAGATCGGCGCCGCTTTTGGCGAGTGCTTCAAGAATAATACAGCCGATAAAGCCCGCCCCCATCAAGACCACTTTAGCTCCCGGCCTCGAAGTGCCAGTAATGCGTCTCGCGTCAGCGAGCGTCCAGCACGACGTGACGCCGGGGAAATCAATGCCGTCAATCGGCGGCGCAACGGGGGTAGAACCGGTTGCAATCAACAGTTTGTCGTAAGCGACCTCGTTGCCGCCGGTGACTGTCAAGGATTGAGCTTTACGGTCGATTTTTTCAACTTTCCCTTCTACGATAGCGATATTACGACTGCGGAAGTGGTCGGTTCCCTTACGCAGATGTGTACCGTCCTCCCCAATCTGCTTGATCAGGTAGTAAGGAATCGCCATCCGTGAATACGGCGGCTCGGGTTCGTCCCCAATCAGAGTAACGACTGATTCCGGCTGTAGCTTGCGCAGCGTTTCTGCGGCAATCACACCGGCAGGGCCGGCGCCAATAACGACGTGTTGCATAGTCCTTCTTCTCCGCGGAAGTGCCTAAACGGCGATAACTCGAGCTTTAAACTCCGAGCTTACTAAGGGTGTCCGCCGTCGGAACCCCATCTGCATCCCAACCACGCGCCTCGTAATATTGCGGCAGCATTTCCTCAAGGCGGTTGACTTGCCCCTTGGCTGGCCCCGTTTTAGCTGCATCCTTTAGCAGTCGCTTGGGCAAAGTGTCATCGGCCTTGGTCAGACCCGCGTCGAGATTAAACTTACGTTCCAGATTCCAGATACGCTCGCCAGCCTCAAGCATCGATTCCGGCGTCCAGCCACCCTCACATGCCGCATCGACCTGCGGGGCAATGTCCTCTAGCGTCCACGCAAAGGTGGTGAACACGCACAAACCGGAAGAATCCACGGCTGCAGTGGCGTCCTGGAACGCTTTGACCAGATCGGGCTTGCCTTCGGTAGACAGTGGATCGGTTTTCACCGGCACACCCATGATCTCCGAGGAAACCGTATAGCCACGCAAATGGCAGGCGCCACGGTTGGAAGTCGCATAAGCCAACCCCATACCCTGGATACCGCGCGGGTCATAGGCTGGAAATTCCTGGCCTTTAACCGTCATCGAGAGATCGGGGTTGCCGTATTTCTCGCACAGGCGTTTGGAACCCAGTCCCAGATCCTTGCCGAATCCTTCGCCGGTAGCGACCATTTCGGCAGCCTTGGTCAGTGCTTCCGCCGAGCCGAATTTCATCTCCACTCCGCCGGTATCCTTCGCCGTGATGGCGCCGATATCGTAAAGCTCCATCGCGGCGGCTACGGTGGCGCCGAACGAAATCGGGTCATAGCCATCTTCGTTACACACGAAATTGGCATAGGTCAGCGCGTCCAAATCGTCGACGCCGGTATCCGAACCGAGCGCCCAGGCTGCCTCGTATTCAAGTCCACCTGAAGCAGCGATGAACTCCGGCCTGTTCTGAATCGTGTAGTGCTGTGGATCGATAGTCGAGATTCGACCGCAGGCGATGGTGCAGCCAAAGCAGGCCGCATTGGTTACAAGATTAGGTTTGCCGTCACTTTCGCGCGGTTCGTGCATGGCTTCAGCCGAAATTTTGCTGGCACCCTCGAACTGCACTTCACGCATGTTGCGGGTTGGCATGGCACCGACTTCGTTGATCACGTTCATCAACACTTGGGTACCCATGGCTGGTAGGCCTTCACCGGTGACCGCATTTTCGGCCAGCGTTTTCTTGCCCTCGGCGGTCGCCTCGAAAAATGCCTTGGCGTCTCGAACGTTGCCGACGCCCTTGGTGCCGCGCACTACCACGGCCTTCAGGTGCTTGGATGCCATGACGGTGCCGACGCCGGAACGACCGGCGGCACGGTGCAGATCATTGACGATAGCGGCGTAAAGGCAGCCCTGTTCCGCAGAACGTCCAACCGCGGCTATGCGGATAAGCGGATCTTGGTACTTCGAGTGCAGAATCTCGTCTGCTTCCCACACCGACTTGCCCCAGATATCGTCCGCCGGACAAAGCTCAGCGTTGTCATTTTCGACGTAAAGGTAAACGGGCTTTGCCGCCTTGCCCTCGAAAATAATCATATCCCAGCCGGCCTGCTTGAGCTCAGCGCCGATGAAGCCGCCTGAATTGGAACATGCAATTGCGCCGGTCAGCGGGCTTTTGGTAATAACCGAGTAGCGACCACCGGTGGAGGCCATCGTGCCGGTCAGCGGACCGGTCGCCATGATCATTTTGTTTCCCGGCGACAGTGCGTCAACCTTGGGGTCGATTTCCTCGGCGAGATACTTGCTCGCGAGGCCTCGCTGGCCGATGTATTGCATCGCCCAGTCCATGTTCAGTGGCTCTTCGGTGCACGTTCCCTCAGTCAGGTTAACGCGCAGAATTTTGCGTTGCCATGCCATGCGTGTGAACTCCTGGAATCGATCAGCTATTTGGAATCGTTTGCTCGGCATGCGCTCTCATGCGCTCGAGCCCCGTATGTTCCGCGTCAACATAGGTAATCGCCTCTGTCGGGCAGGCGTCGGCACAGGCCGGTTCACCACCGCAGAGATCACACTTGATGACTTTGCCGGAATCCGCGTTGTAATTCACCGTGCCAAAAGGGCAGGCTATCGTGCACACCTTGCACCCGACACAGACGTCTTCAATGACTTCCTTGGCACCAGTCTGCTCGTTGATAACTATGGCTTCCACCGGGCAGGCATGCATGCACCAGGCCGCATCACACTGCGAGCACGTATAAGGAGCAAACCGCCCCTCATCGTGGAAGGTGAAAACCTTGATGCGTGATTTCGACGGATTGAAGATACCTTCATTCTCGTACGAACACGCCATTTCACATTGCAGACAACCGGTGCATTTTTCCGGTTCCAGTTGCAAGGCTTTCAACATCTGCCTCTTCCTCCTTATAGACTACCCCTCTGTCGAGGTAGTGATGTTCCCCATAAATTCGTCGTGACGGTTTCGCAGATTGCGAGGTCGCAGTCAGAATCGATGTTTGCGTATGCGGCTTCCTCTCCGCCCGTCACATAAATATCACCCGAACCAAATACATCCGTTGCAGGCAATAGCGTTGGCGATGGCGTAAAATCCACCGCCTCACGAGCGTGTTTAATAACGAGACCAATCTATCGAGAAATTCGAGAAAAAACCAGCGCCGAACCAATCATGACAAATGAAAGCCATTCTCATTTGACAAAATCTTTCTTCAAAACGAAATCTCAGTCTAATGCCACAAAAAAACATTAGTTGCCATACGGATTCATACCTCGCAAACGGGGGTTGGTCGATACGGACGCCGTTCTTCACCGCCTGCGTACTCGCGATAGCGCTTTTAGCTGTGTACTCGATGCCGCTGAGCGCAGAAACTTCCGTGCGCATCGCTTTCCTAGGCGAGCGCGATTCCGACGCTTTCAAAGGCGCCCTCCAAGGTGTCAACGAGGCCAATACCCAGGGGAAGTTCCTTGGTCTGCGCTACGACCTCGTGGTCGCAACTGATCACGACGATGCACTCGCACTCGGGGCCACCGCAATCGTCGCCGATGTTTCGGCAATACGGTTGCTACGCCTGGCCGAAGATTCCGGCGGCGCGCCGGTGTTCAACGTGAGCGCCGAAGACGATGCCCTGCGCGACGCCTGTCAGGAGCACCTGTTTCACACCATCCCGAGTGACGGCATGCGCGATGATGCTTTGCAACAATGGGCTCGTAAACGGCCGGACTCGGCCGCCGAAGCACGCGCCTGGCATCCTAAGTTCAAGAAATACGCCGCGGCCCAGCTCAATCGCCGTTATACCGAAGCGTTCGGTCAGTCGATGACGGATATCTCCTGGGCCGGATGGGCCGCTACCAAACTACTGTCTGACACCATTGCCCGTATCGGCAGCACGGATGCTGAGGCCATCGCTGAGATTTTGAGCGGCAACCTCGCGTTTGACGGCCAGAAAGGCATCACGATGAGTTTTCGCAATACGGGGCAGCTGCGCCAGCCGATTCTCCTCATCGAAAACGATGCCATCGTGGCCGAGGCGCCCGTACGCGGCATCGTGGACTCCTCCAACCTGGACAGCCTCGGGCTCGCGGACTGTCTGAAATAAGTCCCTGAATTGAGCCCCTACCTCTTGCAACTGTGACGGAGAACGCCATGCGCACCCCTTATCGAACTCTACTACTCGTCGCCCTGCTGACCTTGTCCCAAACAACCGCGGCCGACAGCGGTCGCATTTTTGTTTCAAATGAGCGCGACGACACGCTGAGCGTTATCGATGGCCTGACCAATAAAGTCATCAAGACCATTCCTATCGGCAAGCGTCCGCGAGGCGTCGGCATTGCCCCGGATGGCAGCGAAGTCTACGTTGCCATCAGCGGCGACAACGCGATTGCGGTGGTCGACCCGAACACGCTGAAAGTGACCCGTACATTTGAAAGCGGGGACGACCCAGAAGCATTTGCTGTCCACAGCAACGGCAATATCTACATTTCCAACGAAGAAGATGCCAAGGCATCAGTGTTCAACCCTAAAACCGGCGAGCTGCTCGCCGAAATTGAAGTCGGCATCGAACCAGAGGGGGTGGCCATTTCGCCCGACGGCACGCGAGTCGTAATTACCAGCGAGTCGACCAATATGCTGCACCTCATCAGCATCCCCGAACATACGATCGTTTCGAATATTCTGGTGGGCGCGCGGCCGCGGGCGGCCACCTTCAGTGCCGACAGCAAAACCGCCTATGCGACTTCCGAGATCAGCGGTGAAGTGAAGAAGATTGACGTCGCCAGTGGAAAAATTATCGGCAAAGTGCCGCTGGGCAACGACAAGGCCAAGCCGAAAGATGTCCTGGTCAGTCGTGACGGCTCTCGCTTGTTCGTTGCGGGGGGACGCGCCAATCGCGTATTCGTACTCGACGCGGCCTCCATGGAAATACTCAAAGCCATTCCCGTCGGTAAACGGGTGTGGGGTCTGGCGCTCAGCCGCGACGGCAAACGGCTCTACAGCACCGACGGCGTCGACCACCAGGTCTCGGTAATCGACACCGCAGCTAACGCGGTTGTCGCGACTATCCCCGTTGGCAAATTCCCGTGGGGCATCGCCATCGACGACTGAGCCGGACCTCCCAAGTAAAAAAAAGGCACAGTAGAATCCTTCTAAATCTTCCTTGTTACGGGGTTTTTACAAGCTCAGACGAATGCCGACCCAGCCCCCGACAGGTGCACCGGCGCCGAGGAAGACCGGACTTTGATTAGGCAGGCCTGGCAACACTTCGCCAGGCTCCTCACCCAACAGGCCAAAGTTTTCATAATCTGCGTCGAACAGGTTCGTAACCTTGGCGAAGAGTTCAAAATGTTCATTGTGCCGATAGCTGCCACGAAGATTGACGATCGCATAACCATCAACCTTATCCAAATCGTTTGATTCGTCGCCGCGCAAGTACTGACCAGAGTTGTAGAGGACTTCCACGCCCACCCGGATATGCCATGGCAACTGGTAATCGGTATTGAACTTGAGCTGGTGCGCGGGGATCCCCGGGAGGCGATCACCGCTAGAAACGGCCAGCTCACCATCGTCGTCGGCCAGCGGATGGTTTGGACTCAGCACATTGAAATCATCTTCAAAGGTCGCTTTTACATAGCTATACGCCAGTGCCCAGTCGACCTTCTCGGCAACTGTGCCGACGAAAGCTGACTCGAAGCCTTCGCGCCTGGTTTCGTCAACGTTGGCAAACAGACCGGTGCCTCGCCCGGTCGTCTGGAAAATGATGTCATCTTGGTTTTCGGTGCGAAAGTAGCCCAGGCGGTGGCGTATACCCATGAACTCGCCCCGAATGCCAGCTTCGATCGACTTGGCTACAACTTCGTTGAGCGGCGGATCCGCCAGGAACGCGTTCGGTAACCGGCATTCGAAATCGATATCGTCCGGGTCTTCGCCTTCGGCAATGGCATTGGCTCTGGCGATGGCAAACACTCCCTCATTACAGGCCAGCTCTATTGGCGTGGGCGCACGCGAAGACTCGCTGTAACTGGCATATGCATTGAGCGTATCGAGCACATCAAAAGTACCGCCGACGGTTGGGTTGAACCGGCGGAAGTTGTGATCGCCGTTCAGCTCAGGTCGTTCACCCGAGCGGTCGCGCAGCATCACGTCGGTGTCGTTGTAACGGCCACCAAACGTAAATGTGAAACGCTCGGTCAAATCGATCGCATCGAGGAAATAAACACTCCAGGTTTCACTGGATGTTCTGACGTTGGTCGCCTCCTCGTCCAGAAATGCGCCGGTGCCGAGCCCGCTGGTGCTGCGGGTTACCGGATCGATATCCGACAATTCCGTCACGGAGTTGAATTTAGCCTTGCCCTGGAAATAACTGAAGCCAATAACGAAATGGTTCTTACGCGCGAACAGATCGTTTAAGAACGTGAACTGCACGTCGGTTCCATAGCTTTCCTGATCACGCGCCGATATGTTGTTAATCGCGTCATCCGAAATAATCCCGGTGCCCGAAATCTCATCCACCTCCACTTCATCGAAATTGAATTCTTCCTCGCCCGCGAGCGTATTGAGTGCTGTCTCAAGCGCGTCAACGTTAGCCACCCCGAGGACGTTATCTTCGCAGACATCACCATCGTCGAGACCCAGTTCATCGAGGTCATCTTCTTCCAGACCCTCGATCAAAAAGGTGTCGCCACCCAGTTCACATACCGCAAGTTCGGAGCCGTCTCCATTGAACGAATCTGTTTCATTTTCGCGGTAGAAGCCGTTCAGATTTGCGCTGATTTCGTCGCTGAATCGGTGTTCTCCGTTGAAGGTGAACATATACATTTCGTTTTCGGTAATGTCCGGCGCGGTAAAAATTGCATCCCGATCAGTCCGAAGAAGACCAACCGGTGAAGCACCGTTGCCGGTCAAATCACTGTCACCGTACTGCAAGTTCAAATCAATGCCGGAAGCCTCGCCGCGGAAACTGGCCGCTCCAAAAAAATTGAGCGCATCAGATGCTGACTGATCGCGCCAGCCGTCTTCTTCAAAGTAACTGACGTTTACGTAGTAACCCATACGCCCATTGTTGCCACCGCTCTCCACTGCTGTGTTAATACGGCCCCAAGCGCCGCCTGCAACCTTGGCGGTGGTACCTTCAAAATTGAATCCATTTTTCATTTCAACCGACAACGCACCACCTAGAGCATTCAGACCGAACAATGGATTCGAACCCCCAACCAGGCCGATCGCGTGGACCGCCGACTCTGGCACCAGATCCCAGTTCACCGCGTCGCCCAGCGGTTCATTGATTCGCACCCCGTTCTGGTACACGGCAATCCCCTGCGACAGTCCCAGCAAGGGCGAAGCGGCGTAGCCGCGGAACTGGACATCTGGCTGCAAGGGATTATTTTGCGCGGAATTGATGTTGACACTACCGAGATTGGCGTTCATGAAATCCGACAAATCAAGTGACTGAGTGCGCAACAGAGCGTCCTGATCGGCCGACTGCACGTTGAACGGCAGCTGGTCTGCTTCAAATCCCTGACCGCCCTGAGGCGTCGCACCAACGACAACAATTTCTTCGTCGGACCCGACGCCTTCCGCCGCCAGCAGAAGATGCGTAAACAATACGCAAACCATCGTCCCAATCGTTTGCCGGCAATTAATCACGTTATTTCCGTCTCCAACTCAAGCGCAAATATTTAGCCCTGCAGCGACGCCCGAAAATCAGGGCGCCGGCGCAGCGTCACGCGGAGTCTAACAAAGCCCCGGCCTATCACGGATGGGAGATGTCCCTTGCCGGAGCGGGAATTTGTCCCTGATGGATCTCTACGCCAACACGACGCCGTGGCGAATGGCCAGGCGCAGCCTTAATCCCATGAAACTTCGGCAGCAGTCACACCGCCTAGTTTCAGCTGCTTACTGCGATTCAGCTTCCTGGGCCTGGCGTTCGGCAAACCGGGCTTGCTGGTCGTCCGATGCCTGCCCCTGATAGCGGACCTTCCAATCCTCATATGGCATGCCATAGACGATCTCTCGGGCCTGGTCGTAATCAATTACCTCACCGCGGTCCTCGGCTTCGGCCCGATACCATTTTGAAAGACAGTTGCGGCAAAATCCCGCCAGATTCATCAAATCGATATTCTGGACTTCGGTATGTTCGCGCAGGTAGTCGCGCAAGCGTCGAAACGTCGCCGCTTCAATCTCCATTTGTTGCCGTTCATCCATCGCCATGTCCTCACGTCGCGTATGTCAGTACCCGTATTATAGTGGCCGCGGGAACGCTGAATTCCAAAGTCAGTATCAGGACTTCGTTTCGCGGATCCATCTGAGCAGTGGCGGCATCTTTTGTAACTTGTGGGGACCCTGCTCCATCGCCGACAGGGCAGCATTCCTATCGGAATTTACCTGGCGCGACGGGTCTGTCTGTCACTATACAAAATGTGCCAGCTTCAGATCGGTGGTTACGTCAGAACGGTCCTGTTGAGCATCGCCAACGTTCTGCCCTCGGCAAGTAAAACGCGACTCAATTTGCACCAAGGCGCTTTCAATTCTGGTTAGTTACCTATCCTTGGATATCATGCTTCTGCATCCGATATCTCATCGCCATCCGCGTGATTCCTAGATTTCGAGCGGCCTCCGAGACATTGCCCGCGGCCGCGTCCAGGGCCCGTTCCAACATCAGTTTTTCGACTTCTTCCAGCGTCATATTGTCGAAGTCGACCTGGCCAGGTAACGACGTTGCCGCGTCATGCTGCGGCGTGAGCGCCAACGCAGCGCTGGTAATGACACCATCGGCAGAAAGCAGCGCCGCACGTTCGATCACATGGCTCAGCTCACGCACGTTACCCGGCCACTGATAGGTTCGAATAGCCTGCTCAGCATCGGCATCGAATGAAACGTGGTTCAATCCGTACCGACGCGCAACCTCCGCGCTGAAGATGCGCGCCAGCTCCATGGCATCATCTTCGCGTTCACGCAACGGCGACAGTGATATTGTCAGCACATTTAGCCGGTAGTACAGATCAGAACGCAACTCGCCCGCCTCGACCGTCGCCTGAACATCGCGATTGGTGGCCGCGATAAACCACGCTTCTGTAAGGCGCTCCTGACTGCTGCCGATTCGGCGCAAGGTGCGGCGCTCGAGTACGGCCAGGAGTTTAGCCTGCAACTCCAGTGGAATTTCGCCAATTTCATCAAGAAAAACGACCCCATCTTCGGCCGCCTCAATGAGTCCGATGCGCTCGCTGACGGCATGCGTGAACGCGCCTTTCACATGCCCGAACAGTTCTGCCTCAATCAAATCCTTTGGCAAAGCCGCACAATCAACGTGCACAAAGGGTCGGTCTGCCCGCGGTGAAAGCTGGTGCAACAAGCGGGCGGTCACATCCTTACCACTGCCCGTTTCACCCGTGATCAACGCGGTCGGCGGCGAATTCCCGACCGCGGCAAGTCGCGCAATCTGCTCCACCTGGGCCCTGACCTGAGCCATCGGCGCCGAATTGCCAAGTAGGGTCGAAGGGTCGGCGCGATTGCTTTCACGCGTCTGCGAATAAACAAGGCGCTGACTGACCGCGTTTGCGGCCAGCACCTTGGCGACATTCAGCAGCAGTTCTTCCAGGTCAACCGGCTTTTTTAGGTAGTCTGCCGCGCAGTACTTCATCGCCGTAACTGCGTCCTCAAGCTCCCCGTAGGCAGTCATCACAATGACCGGAATTTTGCGCTCTGCGCCCACTTCGCGCAGAAAATCGAGTCCTGAGCCATCCGGCAGGCGCATATCGAGCAAAATCAGTTCGGGATCAAATTCTGCGACCGCTTTCCGCGCCTCGGCCAGCGTGACGACGTGGCGGCATTCGTACCCCGATCGTTCCAGGCGCCGCGCGACGGCCTTACCAAACAGGGCCTCATCGTCGACAACCATGATCCTAGCCATCTTCGCGGCGATATCACTGCCCAATTCTGAAATGTCGTCAGCCAGTGACACCCGGCTAGTCCTCCGTTTGAGCGCGGCAATGGATGCGAACCGTCGTTCCCACGCCGGCTTCTACCGCGAATTCGAGTCTAAAGCCGTGAACGGCGCAAATTTTGAAGGCGATCGGTATTCCAAGACCGGTCCCGAAGCGTTTCGTAGTCGGGCCCGGCGTCAGTTCGGAAGGTTCCGGTTGAAAGGGAATGCCACCAGCGCTATCGCTGATTTCAATCACCGTCTCGTCATCCTGGCGGCGGATTGCGACCACGACGGACTGTCCGCGCACTGATGCCTCGATCGCGTTGTTAATCAGTGCGTAGACCGCTTGTTCCAGCAAATCCGGATCGGCATCGATAATTGCATCGCGATCCCAGTCTCCCCGTCTCAGTACCACTCCGCTTTCATCC
This sequence comes from uncultured bacterium, assembly GCA_964012875.1. Lineage (GTDB taxonomy): Bacteria > Pseudomonadota > Gammaproteobacteria > CAXGUU01. Next base: position 4,109 of record CAXGUU010000014.1, on the reverse strand, counting down.
AGACGCTGCTCAAGCAGCGCAAGCGTGGTATCAACAAGCCCGACAGCCGCGGCCTGGGCGCGATGCGGCGCCAGGGGATGCAGGTACGAAACTAGCGCGGTTATCCAGCGCCCCAGGCGGTCCACTGTATCCATCACAGCGTTGCGAATCTCGCCTAGCTCGGCAGCGTCACTATCGACATCTATCAACTGGGCATTGGCGCGAATCGACGCCAGCGGATTGCGAACGTTGTGCGCAACAACGGGCACCAGCGCCCCCAGCGCAGCTTGCCGCTCTGCGGTAATCAGCGACTCGCGACTGGCTTCAAGCTCGCGCGCCATGTGGTTGATACCACTTGCCAGTTCGCTGACCTCAGTCACTCCAACCTCAGGCAGGCTCGCGTCCAGCCGTCCCTGGCTCAGGTCCTGAGTACCAGCAACGATCACCTGCATCGGCCGCACAAATCCCCGTATCAGGCTGCGCCGCGAAAACAACAGCAATCCTATGCCCACCAGGATTGGGATACCCAGCCCGAACGGCGCGAAGTCGGTCCAGCGCTGGATCGATTTTTCCTGAGTCGAAAGCTGTAGATTGACCAGCGCCTGAAAGGCGTTGTAACGGTGCTCGAAATCCGCAACGAAGGTGCGCTCAAACTGGGGGTCGAGCAGCTTCGACCGGACGAGCCGATTCAGGGCCAGACTGTCGCTCAGCATCCGCCTCAGATTGTCCTGGAGCAGGCTGAAGGCAGTTTGCATTTCCTGCACAGCATAATCTTCGCCACGATGTGCGGAGTTGCGGCGCAACAAGTTGAATTTCTCCTGGATGTCACGCGTGTACTGTGAACGAATGTCATTGACCTGCGGATCGTCACGCAAACCGGCGACGGAGACCTCCTGAATTTGTTTGTATATCAATGACCGGATGTCCTGCGCCGCATGGCTGAGTTGGTTGAGTCGAATCGACTCCGCGGACCACCCCTGCCACAGGAAGCCCCAAGCGGCCCCTAGTGTCCCGCTGATGATCACCAGAATGACGAACACGATTTCGTGGGTCAGTAGTAATCGGCGCAAAGACTGCGGACCAGATTCAGCCACAGTGAATGGCCTGCACGCCGGCATTAGCTGCTTCCGCACGAATCAAGGTCAGCGGTGGCTGTTCACACACACTTACTGGTTGCATAGAACCAATCAAACTCAAGCCTCCATACTGAAAGCATGACTTTTCTTTTGAGCCTCGTCAAATTATATATTTATTATCAGTAAGTTAGTGCGCGGCTTTCGAGCTAAGCAGGCCATGGCACGTTTCCTGCAATCCTTTGTCCCGAGTTCAATCTATCTTGTGAAAGGACAACACCATGGCTTGGCAAACACCTTCATACCAAGACGTTCGCTTCGGATTCGAAGTCACGATGTACATCAACAATCGTTGATCGTCGGCGAACTGTCGTAAAAAAAGGGGCTTTTAGCCCCTTTTTTTTAGCCTGGCGTTTGATCTACGGGACCCAACGCAGACATCCGGCCGCCTACCAGAACCACATGCGACGGATGATCGGACTTTTTCCTTCCAACCAGTGAGACATCGCACCGGACACGTGCACGCCAATCAGCACGACCAGCGCGATGGAAACCGCGACATGGATCTCAGTGAACAATTCGTTCAGCGGTGCATCCCGCCACCCCCAGTGCGGCAAAGGTACGCCGAACCAATGCGTTTTATAACCGCTGAAACTCGAGGACAGGTAACCGCTGATCGGTTGAACGAACAGCAGAGCGTAAAACATGCGATGCACGCCTTTCGCCATAATCTGTTGCCATTTGGGAATATCCGCGGGTAACGCCGGTGGCTTGTGACGATAACGCCAGACCAAGCGCAAACAGAGAAGCGCAAACACCATCAGGCCGATAGATTTGTGCAGCGCAAAATAATAGGTCCGATCCGGCCCCTTGGGGAGCTCGACCATGTACCACCCGAGCCCGACCAGGCCGAAAATCAACAATGCACTCAGCCAATGGATGGCGACAGCCGTTCGGCTATACCGTTCCACGACCGGCGATCCGGTGGTTTCGATCTGGCTAAGGCCTGTCAATCTTTCGTTACTCAACGCTGCGGATGAAAAATTCGGGCTCAACCCAGTAAACCACTGGCTGCGTTCGAAAAAATTTACGTTGTTTGCGACTCACGTGGCCAGGCGGGGTTATCTTTCCTCATACACTAGGCGTCACGATAGCGCCCCATGGCCCGCCGAACCTGTCGTTTTATACGACCGCGTCTTGTCGTAATCGTTGATTTTGAACGTCAGACCGGACGCCCCGGCACGACAATTGATAAGCACCGCACGAAGGGGGTGCGAACCATTGGTATTGTGCCAGCGATGACTCACGGTGCGAAGCACAACCCGCACACAAGGATTATGTTGCACGATGCAATTGGGCATCCAGTAGAATCAACGGCGAATGATTGGGGAAGAAATTCGTCGATACGCGCGTGTATGACGCACCGAAAAATTTTGCGTGGCGCCGAGCGGTGGGGAACTCGCGGGCGTGATCCAATTGTCGCAAACCGCGCTGCTTTCGACCGCCCCACGGTTAGTTGTTGCGTTCACCCTACTCTTCATCGCCGCCCCTAATGCAAGATCCGCCGGGATTGAAATCGAGATCGAGAAAAGCAAGCGCCTGCTCATCGTGCGCCAGGGCGAAGAGGTTCGCAGGGTGTTCCATGTCGCGACCGGCCGCGGCGGGCACGGCACCAAACGGCGGCTCGGCGACAAGAAAACACCCGAGGGTACCTATCGCGTGATCGGATTTAATGATCGCAGCAAGTTCGAGTACTTTGTCGGCCTTAATTATCCCAATATCAAGGACGCCCTCTACGGCCTCAAAAATGAGCTGATCAATCGCGACGAATTCGATCGCATTATCAAGGCGCTAAGAGCAGGCAAAACACCACCGCAAAATACCGCGCTCGGCGGCGCGATCGGTATTCACGGTCTTGGGAAGGAAACGCCGGAAAAAATCCACATTCACGACAATCTGGATTGGACCGAGGGATGCATTGCGATGCGCAACGAGGAAGTGCATGAATTACGCAAATTTCTGCGCGTGGGAACGCGCGTAAAGATTCGGCAATGAGAGCCCTCCTTCAGATCTTAATGGCGTTGACCGTGGCGTTCGCACCGACAGTAACTGCATCGGGCACCATGCAACCGCACGTTGAAGGCGCTTTGCACAAGTACTACACCTCAAAATTATTCGACGATGTCGTGTTTGAGTTGAACTTCGCCATTACGGAAAGAAACTTCAGGATCACTGGTCGAAATACGATTGGAGAGGGTCTGCGCAGTCGCGGTTACAGCGACTTCCCGAATGTCGAAGTCATTCATTTCTGTTCGCTCGAACTTGCCCGCGAAGTGCTGCTGATTGACCCTGGGTATGTCGCGAAAATGCCATGTAGAATCACGGTTCATGAAGATGGGCTGAAAACAGTCATCACTGTGATCACACTGCCCACCGACCACCCTGACGAGCGAGTCAATAATTTCGCTCGGCGAATGAACGCCAAGCTCGATGAAATCGCTCACTTCGCAGTTGAACCGTAAGGCCGAGGTATTAGCCGTGTCCGAAATTCGCGATCACGATCACTGGATCTTCCTGGTGTGGCTCCTGTTCATGGGACTGCTGACCTTTGGCTTCGTGGTCTGTTGGAACGAAGGACTGATATCTCTGTTGGTCGAAAGTGATCGCAGTCGCATTTGTCTGGCGATTGGCTTGCTTTACTTGCTTGGTAGCGCCCACTGTGCAACGCGTGCGCTGAGGCTCTCCAAAGAGTCCGATCAGATTCGGTTATTCGCGGCAGCGATCGGCAATGGGGTGGCCTCGGTCCATGCAACCTCTTCGGACGACGTCCGTATCGACAATGTCGAAATCAAGCCGACCGGGATGTTGGCCGAACATCTCGCGGCCTTTGCCTTGAGGAGCAAAGGCCAGCAAGAACCGCGCTCGGATAACGAGGCGTCGACGCTGGTGGGGATGCTGGTTTCCCGCGCAAAGGGCTCGCACGACCTGGGCTGGTTCTTAAGTGATGTACTGCTCAAACTTGGCCTGCTCGGGACTATAGTGGGATTTATTCTGATG
>CAXGUU010000013.1:0-23226 GCA_964012875.1 uncultured bacterium | reverse complement strand
GCCGAGCATTTCACGCAAGTTCGTGCTCGCCGCCGGCGGGAGCAGGGGACGAGCACCGTACTGTCGATCACCCACCAGGACGTTGCCCTGCGCAGCCAGATGTACGCGAATCTGATGGGTGCGGCCAGTCTCCAGGGTGACATCGAGTAGGGTGTGCCGCCGGAAACGCTCGCCGATTCGATAGTGAGTCACACTCGGCCTACCATTCGGAACCGTCCACATTCGCGTCCGATTTCGGGGATCGCGGCCGATGGGCGCTTCAATCGTGCCGCCGGCAATCAACGAACCATTACAGACTGCCAGGTAGTGACGGTGGATGGCACGGTCGAACATTGCGCGGGTCAGTGACTGGTAGGCGTTTGTATTTCGCGCGACCAACAGCAGACCGCTGGTGCCCTTGTCAATGCGATGAATCAATCCCGCCCGGGGTAGCGCTGTGAGTTCCGGGAAGCGGTGGACGAGGCCGTTAACCAGTGTGAATTCGCGGTTGCCCGCGCCCGGGTGGACCACGATGCCAGCCGGTTTGTCGATGACGATGACCGCATCATCATGGTGTACCACGACGAACGGTACTGCCTGAGGTCTGACATGATCACTGGCATCGAGCGTGGTGCGGACCCAGATTTGGTCGTCGGCTTGGACGGCTGTACGTGGTTTCACGATGGCCCCATTGATCGTCGCCTCACCTTCGTCGATACACCGCTTCAGCAGCGAACGGGAATACTGATTGAGGAGCTTGGCCAGAGCGGTGTCAAAGCGCTGACCGTCCAGCTCAGCTGGTATAACAAGGTGATGTTCGGCGGATTGCATGCAAGCCGGATCGTTTTTGCTCAAGGTCGGACCCCGAAGTCTACGCGCAATACTGTCGGATCATAGAACCGCCGTCCAAGGCATGACGAGAGCAGTCTATCTCCCTCAAGTCCACAATGAGCATTGTCGAAAAGGTCGAATCCAGGCCGCATCCTCGAGGGTTAGTCCCAAAAAGGCTCCCTTAAGGTATGACAACGCGCTTAGGCAGAGATGTTCTTGCATATGTATTGCACCTTGTTGTCTCGCTATGTGGCTGCCAACGGGTCCGTGACTATTGCTGAGTCCGCTTCTAGAATGTGCCGCCTGATCTCAACAGCAAACCCCGAGAAGGGGTGGTGCAACGTTTAGCGCATGGTGCAGTAACAATTTATGGGCAACTCAGTTCGAACATTGGCGATCACGATCGTGGTCAGCGCTTCATTAGTAATGACGTCGGGGTGTGGTTACTTTCAAAGCCAGACCGACCGTGATCGCGAGGAGTCCAAGTGGCCAGAGGAGCGGCTATACCACGCAGCCAAGGACCGGCTAAGCATGGGCACGTGTGACGGTGCGATTGAGTACTACGAAAAACTCCAGTCCCGATATCCGTTCGGAATCTATACGCAGCAAGCTCAACTTGAGCTCGCATACTGTCAGTACCGCACCGACGATCCTGGCTCCTCGATCGCGACTATCGATCGCTTTATCAAGCTTTATCCGTCACACCCGAATATGGCCTACGCATATTACTTGCGCGGGCTGATTAACTTTGGACGTGGTTGGGGGCTTACTGAACGCTATCTTCCCAAAGACCCGTCACAGCGCGATCCTGGCGCGTCACTGCAATCGTTCAACGACTTCAGTGATCTGATCAAGGAGTTCCCGGAAAGCATCTATGTTGATGACGCCCAGCTGCGGATGCGGTACCTAAGAAACATTCTTGCGCAGCACGAAGTGAACGTCGCAAATTTCTACATGCGCCGTGGTGCCTTTGTTGCGGCAGCCAATCGTGCTCGCTACGTGGTTGAGAACTACCAGCAAGCGCCGGCGATGCCTGAAGCCCTGGTTTTGCTGGCGAAATCTTATCGGGTGCTTGAACTCGAAGAACTGGCGACGGACGCGATGCGGGTGTTGGAACTGAATTACCCCAACCACCCGGGCCTGCAGGAAGTGAAACAAACCCGAGTCCAGTAAGCGCCTAGTTCTTCACGGGCGTTTGCTCGTTGTATCGGGATGTAATCGGGAAACGCCGATCCCGGCCGAAGGCACGTGTCGTAATGCGTGCGCCGGGGGCGGCCTGCTGACGCTTGTATTCGTTGCGATCAACCATTTTCGCGACCCGTCGCGCGGTCTCTAAATCGAATCCGTCTTCGGCGATCTCGCGCGGCGTCATATCCATTTCGATATAACGTTCGAGTATGGGATCGAGCACCTCGTAGGGAGGCAGCGAATCGGAATCTTTTTGATCCGGTGCAAGTTCAGCGGTTGGCGGCCGTTCGATGACACGGGTCGGAATCACCTCGGTTTCACGATTGCGCCATTTTGCCAAGCGGTAAACCAGCGTTTTCGGGATGTCCTTCAGGGGTGCGAAGCCGCCCGCCATGTCACCATAAAGTGTAGCGTAGCCGACCGCCATCTCGCTCTTGTTGCCTGTCGCCAGCACAATACTGCCGGTCGCATTCGAAAAACCCATCAAGATGACACCCCGGCTCCGGGCCTGGAGATTTTCGGCTGTTACCCTCGGCGTATCTGGCGGCAATACCGGGGCCAGGGCCTCTTCAAAGCAGTCGACTACATCTTTGATCGCCACGACATGAAACGCACACCCGAGTGCTGCAGCTTCCGCCTCAGCATCTTCAATACTCATCGAAGCCGTGTATTGCGACGGCATCGAAATCGCGGTGACGGCCTCTGGCCCTAGGGCATCGACCGCCAGCGACAGTGTCAGCGCCGAATCGATGCCGCCGGACAGCCCTAAAACGCAGCCTTCGAACTGGTTTTTCCGCACATAGTCACGAACCCCAAGGACGAGGGCGGCGTATACCGCGGCTTCGTCTTGTTCCAGCGAGCGTATGTCACCCCGCAGTCGAAGACCCTGCCCTGTTTCATGCGCTTCAATCACGGTCAGGCTTTCGACAAAGGCGTTCGATTGGGCGGCGATCTCGCCATCCGCATTCATCGCAAACGATGCGCCGTCGAATACCAACTCGTCCTGCCCGCCTACGGTATTTACATAAACCACAGGTAATCCTGATTTGGTTACCGAATCGCCAACCGCCGCTAACCGCTGTTCGAACTTCCGGATGTGATAGGGCGAGGCGTTCAAATTGACCACCAGATCGGCGCCGGCCTGAGCCGTCGACGCTGCGTTATCTGCGTTCCAGATGTCCTCGCAGATGCTGAGTCCGATGCGGACACCCTTGTAGTCGAATACGCAGTTGTCGTGCCCCGGCACGAAATACCGTTTTTCATCGAACACGGCGTAGTTGGGCAGCTCCCGCTTGCGGTAGTTGGCGACGATTGCGCCACCCTGTATCACCGCGCAACTGTTGTAGACCCCGTCCGCTGTTTTCTCCGGATATCCCACAATCAATACGAGTTCAGGAACAGCAGCGATAATGTCGTCGAGCGCTGCGCCGACCCGCCGGTACAGGCCCGGGCGAAAAAGCAGATCTTCGGGTGGGTAGCCAGTGATGGCGAGTTCCGGAAAGACGACGATGTCCGCGCTGTTGTCACGCGCCGTTTCCCCGGCAATACCAATAATGCGCGCGCAGTTGGCGCCGATGTCGCCGACGCAAAAATTTGTCTGCGCCAGGGCTAAACGCAAGGTTTGCGCCATTAGCGGGAAGAGCGGCCGGGCTGTGTTCGACGCTTCAGATCAGGTCTTCATCGCTGCCAGCATCGCTGAACCGAGCTCTGCAGGAGAACGTACGGTCGAGACACCGGCGGCATCAAGTGCAGCGAATTTATCGTCGGCAGTCCCCTTGCCGCCGGCAATGATTGCGCCGGCATGACCCATACGTTTCCCCGGCGGGGCCGTTACGCCGGCAATATAGCCGACGACAGGTTTATTGACATTGTTGGCGATAAACGCCGCTGCCTCTTCTTCGGCTGAACCGCCAATTTCGCCAACCATGATGATGCCTTCGGTTTGTGGATCGTTTTCGAACAACCCGAGGCAATCGATGAAATTCATTCCATGAATCGGGTCACCCCCAATGCCCACGCAGGTGCTTTGGCCGAGCCCTGCATTGGTCGTCTGGTGCACCGCCTCGTAGGTCAGCGTACCCGAGCGCGAAACGATACCGATTTTCCCGGGAAGGTGGATGGCGCCGGGCATAATGCCGATCTTGCATTCCCCCGGGGTGATGATGCCCGGGCAGTTCGGGCCGATGAGATATACATCGCCCCGGGCCGTGAGGCTGGCTTTGACCCGCAGCATGTCGAGCACCGGGATCCCCTCGGTGATGCAGGCAATAATTTTGATGCCTGCATCCGCCGCTTCAACGATTGCATCAGCGGCAAAAGGCGGTGGTACAAATATCATCGAGGCATCGGCGCCGGTTGCGCCGACCGCGTCGGTAACGGTATCAAAAATTGGGCGGCCAAGATGCGATTCACCACCGCGGCCCGGTGTCACGCCACCAACGATTTGCGTGCCGTAGGCGATTGCCTGTTCCGCGTGAAAGGTTCCTTGCTTGCCCGTGAATCCCTGCACGACGACGCGAGTGTCTTTATTGACGAGTATTGACATCGGATTATCCTCCCACCGCGGCGACGGCTTTTTTAGCCGCATCCGCCAGGTTGTCAGCGCTGGTGATGGCGAGTCCGCTGTCGGCCAGCATCGCCTTGCCTTCGTCTACGTTGGTACCTTCCAGACGCACGATGACGGGTACCGATACACCGACGTCTTTAACCGCGGTGATAATCCCTTCTGCAATGAGATCGCAACGCACGATGCCGCCGAAAATATTGACCAATATGGCCTGAACCTTATCGTCGGAAACAATGATTTTGAATGCCTCTGCAACCCGTTCGGCAGTTGTGCCCCCGCCGACATCAAGAAAGTTCGCCGGTTCGGCGCCAGATAGTTTGATGATATCCATCGTTGCCATCGCAAGCCCTGCGCCGTTCACCATGCACGCGATATTGCCGTCCAGCGTAACGTAGTTCAGATCGAACTCTTTGGCCCGCCTTTCCTTCTCGTCTTCTTGGGTATCGTCGCGCCATTCAGCGATGGATTGCCGGTAAAGCGCGTTGTCATCGACGTTAATCTTCGCATCCAGCGCGCACAGCGAACCGTCCTTAAGGATAGCCAGTGGATTGATTTCCACTAGGCTCAGGTCACGCTCGATAAACAGCTTGTACAAACCGTCCAGAATGACGCCCAGTTGTTTACGCTGAGCATCATCGAGGTCGAGTGCAAATCCCATTTGGCGGCATTGATAACCCTGCAGGCCGAGCGCGGGGTCAACGCTGAAGGTTACGATCTTCTCGGGCGTCGTTGCGGCAACTTCTTCGATATCCATACCACCAGCTCGCGATGCCATGAAGGCGACGCGCCGGGTTCCGCGATCGACTACAGCGCCTAAGTACAGTTCGTGCTCGATGTCTGCCGCACCTGCGATCAGGACGCAATTAACCGGCTGGCCATCGGGTGCCGATTGTTTGGTGATGAGTTGAGATCCAATCAGCGACTCTGCCGCGGTTTTGAGTTCGCCAAGGTCGCGCACGAATTTCACGCCACCCGCCTTACCGCGACCGCCAGCGTGGACCTGGGCTTTAACTAACCAGGCGTCCCCGCCAATTGCTTTCGCCCGATTGACTGCCTCTGCGCTTGTGAACGCAACTTCACCGGCTTGCACCGGCAGGCCGTACTCGGCGAACAGTTGCTTGGACTGGTATTCGTGCAAATTCATAGTCTGTCCCTAGGTCCCCTTGCGTCCTCGGATGTGAATATGGGTTGTAAACGCGGCCGTGTCGCGTCCTCGAACTCATCTTTTGATTTTCGGCACAGAACCTTGAATGCTGTAGCCTGCGATGATTCTTGAGTAACGGGGCGCAACGGGTGAACATTGCCGGTCGAATGACGGAGCCGGCAAGGGGTGCAGTATGGCGTTTCTGTGGGGTTTTGTCATTGGCAATCCCGCGACAATCCGGCGGGGCGATTGACATTTAGGAAACTCTGAACCAGCCATGACTCTGCATCTTGCGCTCCAAATGCACGACTACGGCGTTGCGAATGCTCGCAGTAGCGCGTTTTTCCGTGCGTTTCGCACTTTGTGTCCGCGCATTTGGGGCACAAGCCGCCCGACCCAGACTTGTTCAGAGCTTCCTTGAAGCTGCAGGAGCGTAAACACTTGCTGCCACGTCTTATCATCGCACTGATCATCCTTGTCGTTGTCATAGCGGCCATGCGGAAGATTCGGAGCCGATTTTCGGCCACGAAACCGGCACTGGAAGGCAAAACGGTGCGGTGCGCGTACTGCTCGGTCTACTTCCCCCGCGACGAGGCTGTGGTCGTAGCGGCAAAGCACTACTGCAGCGAAGAACACGCGCACCTCGGTGATTCATGAGCGCTGTCGCAGCGGCAGGCTTCGCACAATGGACCATTGAAGAACAAAACTTCCTTTATCGCACGCAGGTCTAGGGCATGACCCTGCTGGACATCGTGGCGATTGCGCTGGTACTGCGTGCGGCCGGTGGGGTCACCAGCGATCTCGGGATGTTCCTCTTTGTCGCCGTAGCCTGTTTGCTTGTCTCAGGGCGAACCGGTGCCTTCGACTCTGTTTCGAAACCGGTCGCTCTGAACGACCTGCGCGATCTCGTTGGTCAGGCGCTCAGCTTGAGCGCCAAATCCGAGGCATCGTCGCAAATTTTAATCGGCGAGTTCGATGCCGCGCTCGCGCTCCGGGCGACAATAAAAAGGTCGCACGGAGCTGGGCACCAGTCTACAATCGGCTCACACGCTGGCTGGGTGGCCAGCCAAGTAGACAAGATTCAGAGCCGACCGGAGCTTGCCTCGCAGAGAGCAGGTTAGGCGTCGGCAACCTTAGGAGCCATCAGGAGAATTCATCAAATGCGTAAACAACATGGTTTTACACTCATCGAACTTATGATAGTTGTCGCGATCATCGGTATTCTCGCCGCAGTCGCCGTTCCTGCGTACCAGGATTACACCGTCCGTGCGAGAGTAACGGAAGGTCTGAGTCTGGCGGCCGGTGCTAAGACGGCTGTCTCAGAATATTGGTCGAGCCAAGGTTCCATGCCGTCCAACAACGACCAAGCAGGTATTTCCGCTTCTGACGATATTTCGGGCAACTCGGTTCAAAGCGTGGCAGTCGCTAGCGGCGTTATCACCATAACGTTCAGTTCCGCCACCCCGGCACTTAACGGTGCAACCATCGGAATGTCACCCTCGACGGATGGCGGTTCGGTTATTTGGACATGCACGGGGGGAGACTTAGAGAACAAGTACCGTCCGTCATCCTGCCGCGGTTAGTAGTCAAACAGCCTCTAAGACTATCGACGAAGCGTGCTGCGGAAACGCAGCACGCTTTTTTTATGCCCGAACATTTTGTCGAACGAGCCAGCTGACGACCCGGTGCAACAATGCGTTCGTCTCATAACCGCCAGTCACTTCCTCCGTGTCGAGCCCTGGTAGCGCTCGGTGTGGTGCTCGCGCTCACAGTCTTGGTTTACTGGCCTGGTCTGTCTGGGCCACTGCTGCTCGATGATCGAGGCACGTTTATGCCGCTGCTGAATGCATCGCCGGCGCAACTGTTCAGCCGCTCGACCCTGGTTAGCAGCACGGGGCCGCTGGGGCGGCCGCTGTCCATGGCAACGTTTGCACTCAACGTTCAGTTTGTTGGCGACGACTTCGGGGCCTGGAAGCTTTTTAACCTCGGCCTGCACCTCGCCTGCGGTATTTCGCTTTTCTTGTTTTTGCGCGCCTTGCTCAAACTCGGGGGTATGCCGCGGGACCGCACGGTTGGTCTGAGCATCGCGGTAACCGCGATTTGGCTGCTGCACCCTTTGCAGGTCAGTACGGTGCTCTACACCGTGCAACGTATGGCAGTCTTGTCGTCCTTATTCGTTTTTCTTGGGGCCGGTGCGTGGTGTTGGGGGCGCCTGGTCTACCCACTTCAGCGGCGGCTAGGCCTGGCGCTGATGGCCCTGGGCGTCGTCGGTGGTACCAGCCTCGCTACTGCCGCCAAGGAAACGGGGTTATTGCTGCCCTACCTAGTCGTTGCGATGGAATTGACCGTCGCGCGCCGCGCCCCGGACCCTGCGTGGCTCGAAAAATTTCTCGCAGCGTTGGCGTTGGCGCCCGTGATTGCACTGTCGATTTACCTTGGCATGGATTTTCAAAAACACTTCCTGAATGCCTACTCCATACGTGATTTTTCGCCGTTGGAGCGATTGCTGACCCAGGTCAATGTCGTGGTGGACTACCTGCGGTGGATAGTGTTGCCGCGCATTTCGGATTACGGCTTTTTCCATGACGATGTCGGGATCGTGCGCCACGCCAGTGGCGGTGCCTTCGTGGGGCGGGTCCTTGTTCTGGCCGGACTCATGAGCCTTTCGGTGCTACTCCGCTGTCGGCAGCCGCTGGTCGCTTTTGGTCTTGCGTGGTTTTTCATTGGGCACGCACTTGAGTCGACCATCTTTGGATTAGAACTCGTTTTCGAGCACCGCAACTACCTGCCATCGATAGGTATCATTCTGGCGCTGTCAGCCGGTATCGCACCGCACCTGGGCAGCCGGCTGGTGCAGGCTGCAGTTGTAGCCCTGACGCTGATGTTGGCGCTGCTTAGTGTCGAGCGCGCGCGGCTGTGGGGCGACGCGGAGAGCCTGCACAAACATTTTTTGCGGCTGCACCCGGATTCGGTTCGCGCCAGCGTCAGCCTGGTTGAATGGTATGTCGGCAAGGGCGCCTACGCCCAGGCTCTGGAGCTACTTGGCTCGAATGACCGACCTGATCATGCGCTCGCCCGAATGCGCATCGCCTGCCTTGAGGGTAGACCAATCAAACCGAAGGATTTGAGTCAGCTCGCGGGACTTGAGTCGGCCAGGCGGCTCAGTTACTACCAGCTTGATAGCCTTTCGGCGCTGACAGAGCAGAGTTTGGGCAAACGTTGTTCCGAGATTATGCGACCGCTAACCGTCTCCCTTGAGGCTCTCAAGTACACGCCGATGGGCCGCGCGAAGCGTTATCGCCTTTTCATCGACCTTGCGCGATTGCACCGCCACCAGGGCGATGCGTTTCGCGCCATGAAACGGATCGAAAAGGCGGCAGATTTTCTCCCCGCCGATCCGTTTGTGCATTACTTGATTGCGGAATTCGCCCTCGATGAAGGCGCTTTTGAACGCGCTCGGCAGGCTCAGAATGACGCCCGTACCCGCGGCGGTGAAGATGCGTATCCGGCCGTTGACCGAAGCCTCGCCCAAGCGCTTGAACAAAACTAATAGTGCGTTTGGGCATTCGCCCGCGCGGACTCAATCGCGCTCGACCTGGCGGCGTTCTGTGCCGGCTTCCTTGTAATGCAGCGCGGAGACGAGTTCGGCGATGATACCGATGAGGAAGGTCAGTATTGACGTTGTAAACAGCAACATCGACATATTGGTGAAGCGGTGATAACTGAAATACGTGTAGCCGTAGTAGGACAAGCCAGTTAGAAACAGCAGGCCGCTTACCGGTAAGAACAGGCGCATCGGAGAAAACAGCGCGCCGACCTTCAAGATTATCATCAGGAAGCGCACACCGTCCTCGAACAGTCGGATGTGACTTTTGCCGCCACGTGCCCGCGCCTTGACGGGGACATAGCACACTGGCAAGCCCGATCTGAAAAACGCCATGGTGCAGGTTGTCGGGTAAGAAAAACCATTGGGGAGGAGATAAAGAAAACGCAAAAAATGACGTGTTCTTACCGCGCGAAACCCGGACGTGAGATCTTCGATGTTGTGTCCCGTCATCGCGCTTGCCATCTTGTTGTAGATTGCATTTGCAACGCGTCGCCCCAGTGAAGCGTGGGAATCGTCTGAACGGGCGCCGACCGCCATATCAAACCCTTCGTCGAGTTTGTCAATCAATGCGCCGATATCCGCGGGGTCATGCTGGCCATCGGCATCCATGAAAATCACTTCGTCGAAGCGCGCGTTGCGAGCACCGGTTTTGACTGCAGCGCCGTTGCCCATTGAGTAGGGGTGTTGCGTACAACGGACGTCCAGTGACCTGCACAATTCCGGGGTGCCATCATCGCTGCCGTCGTCGACAACGATGATCTCTGCCTGCGGATACTGGCCCTGAATGTCGGGCAGCAGCGCTTTCAGGTTCTCTGCTTCGTTTTTTGCGGGTAAAACGATGGTGAATGGTTTGAATGCCATGACGGTCAGACGCGCACCGCCGCGGCCGGCTTCTTGTTATGGTGTTTCGAAAGTTCCGTCAGGACATACCGAAAAATCTTGGGATTGCCGGCAATGATGTTGCCGCTTTCAAGGTGGCTGCCGCCACCATCGGGGTCACCCACGAGTCCGCCTGATTCCTGCACCAGCAGCGCGCCGGCAGCAACATCCCATTCCTGCAGGTTGAATTCCCAGAACCCGTCGAGCCGTCCGCTCGCAACATGGGCAAGGTCGAGCGCTGCGGCACCAGCCCGTCGAATATCTGCGCACTGGCGCAACAATGCACCGAAGGATTCCAGGTACCGCGGGAGGAGCGTTTCGTTGCGCACCGGAAAACCGGTGGCCAGCAACGCGTTTTCAAGGTGCTGGCAGCGGTTGACGCGAATACGATGACCGTTCAGCTGCGCGCCCACGCCGCGGGTGGCGGTGAACATTTCATCGTGAACCGGATCGTAAACGACACCTTGCTCCAGGCGGCCTTTGACTCTCAGCGCGATCGACACGGCATATTGCGGATAGCCGTGCAGAAAATTGAGCGTTCCGTCGAGCGGATCAATCACCCAGACATAGTCATCGTTGCCGTCATCGCCGGATTCTTCGGCCCGGATAGCGTGCCCGGGGTAAGCGTCGCGGAGGGTCTCGATAATAGCTCGTTCCGCCTCGCGGTCTACTTCCGAGACGTAATCATGACGACCTTTACGGTCGATTGTGAGCTCATGCAACCGCTGGCTGGCGCGAGCAATGATGTTGCCTGCGCGGCGAGCCGCGCGAACGGCAATGTTGAGCATTGGATGCATGGCTGCCAGCACCGATTAGAATAGCTTTCAAGTGTAACCGAAACGTGTCGCGACGACGCTGAAGACGCTTCTCAACAAGTCCGGGTCGGGTGGCTTGCCCCCGATAAGAAATTTTAAATGTGTAGAAAGAAAGCGTGTATTGCGCGTGGCGGGAGACTAATTCGAATAATGACAACCCCGGGTCCGTGCAGTTCACAAATTCTTTTTTGTTTCGCGACTTTTGCAGCGATCGTTTAAATCGAGTGGGCAACCGATGGATTCAGCCAAGGACATGCTAACGAATATCGCAGTAGTGCTGGTAGGGACGACCCATCCCGGCAATATCGGGGCCACTGCGCGAGCGATGAAAGTCATGGGCCTGTCGGATCTGCGGCTGGTTAGCCCTAAGCTGTTTCCTGCTGCCGAAGCAACGGCGCGCGCCGCAGGAGCCGACGATATTCTCGCCGCCGCCGGTGTTTTCGAGGATCTCAAATCTGCCCTCCGCGGTGTCGCCGTGATCTATGGCACGACGGCGCGAGAGCGCCGCATTGATTGGCCAACAATGTCTCCTCGCGCCGCGGCAAGCGCAATTGCGACCGCCGGCGCACCGACGGCACTGGTATTTGGCCGCGAAAAAACCGGTCTGACCAATGACGAACTTGATTTGTGTCAGAGCGCCATACAGATTGCGACGACGGTTTCCTACCGCTCGTTGAACCTCGCCCAGGCGGTGCAGATTTGCGCCTATGAGCTGCGCCTGGCGGCGCTTGAGGGTGACCTTGAGATCCGAACGCAAAGCACCAAGTCGGCGGCCGACGAAATGGCGACTGCAGAAGAAATCGAGCACCTGCAGGCGCACTGTCTGAAAGTTATGGGTGATGTCGGCTACGTCAAGCCAGCCCGGCCCAAGCTCATCGAACGCCGGCTGCGGCGGTTGGCGAACCAGTCCGGTCTGCGCCACAGCGAAGTGCAAATACTGCGCGGATTTCTTACCGCTATCGAGTCCCGGCTTTCGCTGCGTGAGGGAGACGACTAAGGTCGACTCTAGGCAAGTCTGCCGCTAAAGCGGACCGGTCCTGCGCCTGCTGCGATTTCTCCTATGGCTGTCACCGTTTCACCCAGTGTGGTGAGCTGTTGAGCGACCTTCGCGGCAGATTCCGGTTTAGCTACGACCACCATGCCGATACCGCAGTTAAAGGTACGCAGCATCTCGTCTTCAGCGATGTCTCCGCTTGATGCCAGCCATTCAAATATTTCGGGTAAGGCCCAGGTGTTCAAGTCGATTTCTGCGTGGCAGTCGTTCGGTATGACTCGCGGGATGTTTTCCGTCAAACCGCCGCCAGTGATGTGGGCGAGTGCGGCCAGTCTGTGCTGCTGTTGCACTTCGAGCAGAGGCCTCACGTAGATGCGTGTCGGCTTGAGCAGTGCGGTGCCAAAATCCATTTCGCCAAAGTTGTCATCGAGAGCGGTCCCGGTCCGCTCAAGCACTTTGCGGACCAGGGAATAGCCATTCGAATGAAAGCCGTTAGACTTGAGCCCCAGCAGTATGTCGCCAGCGCAGACCGTGTCACCCGTAATCAGCTTGCCGCGTTCGGCGACACCAACGCAGAACCCCGCAAGGTCGTAATGTCCGGACGGATACATTCCGGGCATCTCAGCCGTCTCGCCACCGAGCAACGCCGCGCCGGCAAGCGTACAGCCCTGGGCAACGCCCTCAATCACTTCCCCCGCCGCATTCGCATCCAGTTTGCCCGTAGCGTAGTAGTCGAGGAAGAAAAGTGGGTCGGCACCCTGCACGACGATGTCGTTGACGCACATCGCGACTAGGTCAATGCCAATCGTGCGATGGTCGTTACGTTCGATGGCAAGCATGAGTTTGGTACCCACACCGTCGGTTGCGGCGACCAGGATGGGATCGCGATAACCCGTGGCGGCAAGATCAAAGAGGCCACCGAACCCGCCCAGACCGCCCATTACGCCGTTGCGCCGGGTCGCATTCGCTGCTGGTTTGATGCGTTCAACGAACGCATTCCCTGCTTCGATGTCGACGCCGGCCTCGGCATAGGACAAACGCGATTTGTGGGAACTCGGCATGCGCGAATACTATCTACAATGTTCCCCATAAGTAAGCCTGCAACTACACCTCGTCTTAATGCGTCATTCACTACAGCTATCCGTGAGCCTGATTATGTTGTTCGTTTTCGCGGCAGATGCGGGAGCGCGCGATGTCGCCGGGCTATACAGTGCGCGGGTGGAAGTTGCCGATCGCAGTGCGGCTGAGTTGAGGCGAGGTGCGCAGGTCGCTTTAGATGAAGTGATGGTGAAGCTGATTGGCCTTCGGGTACCCGAAAGAACGAAGCAGCTGACGCCGCGCGCCGCCGAATTCCTTCAGCTATATACCTATGCTGAGGATGCCGAATCGAACGCATTGATGTTGAATGTCGAGTTTGATGCAAACGCGTTAGCGCCAGAACTGGAGGGCTTGGGTGTTCCAGTTTGGGGAAAGGAGCGACCCGATACGCTCGTGTGGTTGGTTGTTGATGCGATCGGCGGCCGCAAAATCGTCGGCGGGGAGGACCAGACGCTCCTCGGCGATACCCTCGCCCGGCGCGCCCGACGCCGTGGCGTACCATTGCTGTTTCCATTGGTGGATATTCAGGCGACCAGCGAGTTGTCGACCGTCGGCACGTGGGATGACATCGTCGCTTCCGCCGAGCGACTGGCGGCGCCGTACGGGGCGCCGGCGGTCCTCATCGGTCATCTGCGTCAGGCTCCGCTGGGAATCTGGGAGGCACGCTGGTCGCTGCTGGTCGATCAGGAGCGATTCGAGTGGCAGCAGGCAGGCGATATGGTCGAATTCTTGCTCGAAGACGGGGCTGATACGTTGGCCGATGGACTGGCCCGGCGCTTTGCCGATCCCAGCCAGCTGGGTCGGGCCGAGCGCATGATCCTGACCATCTACGGCGCGAACTCGGTTGAGCGGTATGCCCGGGTGACGCGCTACCTGAATGAGCTCGATGTTGTTCGCGAGGTGTTTGTAGAACGCGTCGACGATCGCGTGCTCGAGATCGAAGTGGTCGCGCAGGGTGGTCCGGCCGGGTTTGCGGAGAGTGTCAGTTTTGGTGGCGTACTGACTCCAGTCACGGGCCAGTTAGGCGCCTTCGAGGTGTCGCAGTGAATGCGGACCTGTGCGCCGGCGACGAATGTCGCGGTGGCGCAACTGTCCGTCTCGAAGGATAGTGGGCGTACCCCTGACAGATTCACAAAAATGGCTGGTGCTTGCCACCGCCGCACTGGCCCTAGCCTTGTTGTACGCCCTTGCGCCGGTACTTACACCGTTTTTGCTGAGCGCACTGCTTGCTTATCTTGGCGACCCGGTTGTCGATTGGCTGCAACGGTTGGGGCTGGGCCGTAGCGGCAGCGTTGTGTTGGTATTCGCGCTCATGCTCATGGGTGCGGTCATTGCGCTGTTCGTCCTGTTGCCGTTGCTGCAGCGACAACTGATTTCCCTCATTTCCGATTTACCTCAGCTACTGGAATGGTTGCAGTTGCGGCTCGTACCCCAGTTCGAGTCGGCGTTTGGCCTGGAGGTGATGACCTTTGATATCGAGGCCGTGCGTCGGGCCCTGACCGAGCACTGGCGTTCGGTAGGCTCGTTCGCGGGTAACTTCGTCGCCCATCTCGGGCGTTCAGGACAGGTTGTGATCGGCTGGATCAGTTACCTGGTCCTGATCCCGGTGGTGACCTTCTATCTGCTGCGTGACTGGGATCGTATGGTGGCGTCTATCGACGGGCTGATCCCGAAGTACTTACAGCCAACTGTGGCAAAGCTCGCGCGCGAGATAGACGCCGTTCTGGCTGAATTTCTACGCGGACAGTTGAGTGTCATGTTTGTGCTGGCATTGCTTTACGCGGCCGGCTTATGGCTGGTGGGATTGGAACTCGCAATTGTGATTGGGCTGCTGGCCGGCGTTGTCAGTTTCGTGCCTTATCTAGGGGTGATCGTCGGGATCGCAGTCGCCGGGTTCGCGGCCTTCGTACAGTTTGGCGATGTTGGTCATTTGCTCGGAGTGTTGGCCGTCTTCGGATTTGGCCAGCTACTGGAGGCGATGGTTTTATCGCCCCTGCTAGTTGGTGATCGAATCGGCCTGCACCCGGTAGCTGTCCTGTTTGCGATTATGGCCGGGGGCCAGCTGTTCGGTTTTTTTGGCATCCTGGTGGCATTGCCGGTCGCAGCGGCAATCGTCGTCGTGCTTCGACATGTTCGCGACGAATATCTCGACGGTAACCTTTCCGCCTGACCGATGGGCGAGCGCGCACTGCAGCTGGCCTTACGCCTATTCAATCCTAGCGGGTGCAGTTTTGATGATTTCGCCGCTGGCGAGAACCACGAAGCACTCAATAGCGTGCGGAACTGGAGCAAGGGCGGTGGTGTGCCCTTTGTCTATTTATTTGGGGGGACCGGCTGCGGCAAATCCCACCTGGCTGAAGCTGCAATCGACGCTGTCTCGGTTGGCGGCAATCGAGCCATGTATGTGCCGTGCCGCGAAGTGCTGAAATTCGGGCCGGAGATCCTGACTGACCTGGGGTCAGTCGCCGTCGTGGCCGTTGACGACATCGATCTGTGCGCCGGTAATCACGCGTGGGAACTGCAGTTGTTCGCGCTGTACAACGAAATACTCGATGCAGGTGGGCGCCTGTTATGGACCGGAGCGAAGGCACCATTGTTGTTGGACTTCGGCCTGCAGGATCTCAGATCGCGACTGGCGGCCGGACTGAGCTATCAGCTCACCGATCCGGACGATTCACAGAAAGCCGACATTCTGCGCGCCCGTGCCCGCGCCCGTGGTTTTGACCTTGGCGACGATGTGCTCGGGTTCATCCTGCGGCACGAGCGGCGCGACATGACATCACTGACGCGATTGCTGGATAAGATAGATGAAGCGTCTCTGGGCCAGGCGCGCGCCGTGACCTTACCGCTGGTACGCGAGTGCCTGACCCTGTTTGACGATAGCCGGCGCCGCGACGTTTGAGGGCTGAGCTACCCGAGCAGCGTTTCGACCGCTTCAGGCGGCCGACCGACCACGGCACGGCCATCGCGAACAACGATCGGTCTCTCGAGCAAAATCGGGTAGTCGTTCATGGCTCGCAGGATTTGTTCCTCGCTGGAATCAAGATCAAGTCCTGCTGCCGCGAATTCCGATTCTTTACGACGCACAAGATCGATTGCCTCTTTGCCGAGCATGGCAAGCATTGTGCGCAACTCATCTTCGGTCGGTGGCGCTTGCAGATATTCGATGATCTCGGGTTCAATGCCGTGAGCGCGAATTCTCTCCAGCGTCTCGCGTGATTTTGAGCAACGTGGGTTGTGGTAGATCGTCACCTGCATGTGTGCATTCCTGATGTCCTTCAGTCGAGCCCAAGAGTCTAAAAGAGTTCCGGCGCCAGATCGCGGTCGGTACGAGATGTGATGGACTCGCCGGCATGACTGATTTCTTCAGACAACTTAGTGAATTTTTGCTCTACCTGCGGCAACGCTTCGAAGAAGATCGCTGCACCCGAGCCGCGGCAAGCCTAGCTTACACTTCGCTGTTGGCGCTGGTGCCGCTTTTGACCGTTGTCTTCGTCACGATTTCTGCTTTCCCTGCGTTTCAGGGTTGGCGCGAAAGCATCGAATCCTTCGTCTTTCAGAACTTCGTGCCCGCCCTTGGCGAACAGGTGAGGGACTATCTGGTCCAGTTTGCCGACAAGGCCCGTGGCCTGCGCGCCGCCGGCACGCTGGTGCTGGTCGTGACGGTGCTGGCGATGATGGCGACCATCGAATCGACCTTTAATGTGATCTGGCGCATCAAGCGAAAGCGGCCTTGGGTCGTCCGTTTTCTGGTGTATTGGTCAGTGCTGACTTTGGGTCCGATTTTGATTGGCGCCAGCATGGTGGCGACGTCCTACATCGTCTCGCTGCCGTCGCTGTCGGACAGCGGCGTCGTCGATGGCGTTCGCGTACGTTTGATCGAAATGTTTCCCCTGGCAGCAACGACGCTTGCTTTCGTACTGTTTTTCAAACTGATCCCCAACCGCCCGGTGCCGCTACGCCATGCATTGGTCGGTGGGGTCGTTGCCAGCTGCCTGTTTGAACTGGCAAAAAGCGCATTCGCGTTTTACGTCACGCATTTCCCCGCGCATCAAGCCGTTTACGGCGCATTTGCGACAGTTCCCATATTTTTGATCTGGATTTATCTGTCCTGGGTAGTGGTATTGCTCGGCGCCGAAATCACCCAGTGCCTGACGACGTTTCGCGCCCTTGCGCCGAGGCAGCATGGGGCAATCTCGAGGCGCGATCCGATGTTTTGCGCATTCCGTATTCTGGTACGCCTGTACGAAGCCCAATCCGCAGGCCTCGGACTCGGCGAGAAGGAACTGATGGAGGATGAGCCCGATTTCGGCTATTTCGCGATTAACACCGCACTCGAAGCACTCGATAATGCGGGCTGGATTTCACGCAATGATGTCTACCAATGGGTGCTCTTGCGCGACATGAATCGCCTGGCCCTGATCGACCTCATGCGTCTGGCGCCGAGTTTTAGCCAGCCCGACATGCTGCAGGCGATGGTGGTCGATGAAGCTGACAGGCGACTGCAGCAGCACTTGTCGGCGCTAAATGAGTGGTCGGCGGCCAACTTGAATACGCCACTGAACCAATTGATTGCCGCGGACGGCGGGCCGGGGTCTCATGACTGAGACAGGACAGGTGTGCCGCCGCTTCTTGGTCCGCGGCAGCGTTCAGGGTGTGTTTTTTCGAGCGTCTGCGCGCGAGCAGGCGCGCCGCCTTCACTTGGGCGGTTGGGCGCGTAATCTGGATTCCGGCGATGTCGAAATTGTCGCTCGGGGTGAGGCAGCAGAACTCGATGAGTTGGCCCGCTGGCTAACAGTTGGCCCGCCTGCCGCGACGGTCAGCAGTGTCACCACTGAAACGGCTGACGTTGAAACGCCAGTGGTGTTTGAGGTCCGCTAGTCCGTTAACATGAGACGGCGTAAGGTGGGCCGGTGACGTCGCAGAGAGGCGCTGGCGTGATCCTGCCCGGTGTTAGCCGCGCCCGAGCCGCGCGAGAATCGTGCTCAAGCCGTCGGTGGCTGCCACGGTTTCTGCTGAATCGGCGGTTCGACCCTTGTATTCAAGCTCGTCGGCATCAAGGCCTTTGTCGCTGATCACCAGCCGATGTGGAATCCCGATCAGTTCCAGATCGGCAAACATGACGCCGGGGCGCTCTTTCCGGTCGTAGAGCAACACGTCAACGCCAGCCTCTACCAGTTCCTGGTACAGGGCTTCTGCCGCGGCCTTGAGCCTCTCTGACTTATGCATGTTGATAGGGGCGATGACGCATTCGAAGGGTGCGATTGAGATCGGCCAGATGATGCCCTTTTCGTCGTGGTTCTGTTCGATCGCCGCAGCCACGATGCGCGACACGCCAATCCCATAACACCCCATGGCCATGGTCACGGCACTGCCGTTCGCATCCAGTACCTGCGCTTTCATGGCTTCGCTGTACTTGGTGCCAAGCTGGAAAATATGCCCGACTTCGATACCGCGCTTGATGTCCAGAACGCCGTCGCCGTTCGGACTCGGATCGCCGACAACAGCATTGCGCAAATCGGCAACCGTCGCTCCCGCGGCGTCACGAGCCCAGTTCACGCCCGTTAGATGGAAACCTTCGCTGTTGGCGCCACAGACAAAGTCGACAAGTGCTGCCGCCGCGTGATCAACGATCACCGGAATGGTTATGTCTACCGGACCCAGAGACCCGGGGCCGCAGCCGACTGCCGCCTTGATTTCGTCAGCGCCGGCGAAGCGAAGCGGCTCTGCGACCCCCTCCAGGTTCTGTGCCTTGATGGCATTGAGTTCGTGATCGCCGCGCAGCACCAAGGCGACGAGACCGCCCCCGTTCGCTTCGACGACCAGCGTCTTGACGCATTGAGAAGGCACCGTGTTCAGGAATTCGCAGACTTCGGCGATGGTGTGCTGATCAGGTGTCGTGACACGGCTCATCTCAGCCGTCGGTGACGAATTTTCGATCTCAGCAGCCGGGCACGCCACCATTTCGACGTTGGCCGCGTAGCTGCCGTCGCTACTGAATGCAATCAGGTCTTCACCTGAATCGGCCAGCACATGGAATTCATGCGATGCCGATCCCCCGATATTGCCGGTATCGGCGATTACGGCCCGGTAATCCAACCCGATACGGTCGAAAATACGCGAGTAGGTCGCGTACATCTGATCGTAGGTTGCTTGCAGTGAATCGTGACCCAGGTGAAACGAATAGGCGTCCTTCATCAGAAATTCACGAGCACGCATGATGCCGAAGCGCGGCCGAATCTCGTCACGGAACTTGGTTTGAATCTGATAGAAATTGGCCGGCAGCTGCTTATAACTTCTGATTTCTCCACGGACAAGATCGGTGATGATTTCCTCATGGGTCGGGCCCAGGCAGAAGCCACGGTCGTGCCGATCAACCAGGCGCAGCAACTCGGGACCATAATCGTCCCAGCGCCCCGATTCCTGCCATAATTCCGCCGGCTGCACGCCGGACATCAGCACCTCCTGCGCGCCTGCGGCGTCCATTTCCGCACGCACGATGTTCTCGACCTTGCGTAACGTTCGCAATCCCAGTGGCAGCCAGGTATAGATGCCGGACGCGAGCTGGCGAATGAGGCCGGCACGGACCATGAGTTGATGGCTGATGACCTCGGCGTCTGCTGGCGCGTCGCGTAGTGTTGGAATGAGGAGATTGCTTATGCGCATGGTGATTTGCTTCGGGCTTAAGGGGCGGAGAGGTCGACTCACCTCATGGGCAGAGGAGTCAGTCAGCACCGGGCGAACCGGGAGCGCGCATTCTCGACAGTTGCGACGCGCTCCGCAAGATTGATTTGCGTCGTTGGTCCGCGAGGTTAAAACACCAGCGAATCCGCGCATATTGCTTGACCGAGGCCCGTAATATCAGTAGGTTGCAGGGTTCTCCGTGCCTAATAGGTGATTGGCGCGGCAGGTACCAGCGACTTTCCGTAGCGTCATTCCGGCACTGCCAGCAGTGAAAGGCCCAGCCAGACCACTGCCCGGTAACGTGGTCCGGCAATCGGTTCAGCGGTCATAAAAACGGAGCTGCAGCAGTCTTGTGGAAGCGGGCTCCGGGGTCTGCGAGTCGTTATAAGTTTAAACAGGTGAGAACGGTGAAAGAGCGACTTCGCGGCGCTGAAATTTTCTGTCGGGCATTGGCAGACGAGGGTGTGGATTGCATCTTTGGTTACCCCGGCGGTGCAGTACTGCATATTTACGACGAGATATTCAAGCAGGATAAATTCAAGCATATCCTGGTGCGCCACGAGCAAGGCGCGACCCATGCCGCTGACGGCTACGCACGCGCAACTGGTAAGCCCGGCGTGGTCCTGGTGACGTCCGGGCCTGGCGCCACAAACTGTGTGACTGGCATCGCTACGGCCTATATGGATTCGATACCCCTTGTTGTTTTTACCGGCCAGGTTTCCACGGCCCTGATTGGCAACGACGCTTTTCAGGAAGTCGACGCAATTGGCATTACCCGCCCATGCGTCAAGCACAACTTCCTCGTTGAGCGCGTTGAGGATCTTGCGGAGACGATCAAGAAGGCATTTTTTATCGCCGCCACCGGTCGCCCCGGCCCCGTGGTCGTCGATATTCCGAAAGATGTTACCGCTAATGTCGCCGAGTACAGTTACCCCAATGCGGTGGACATGCGCTCCTACAAACCGACGGTGAAAGGGCACCCCGGTCAGGTCAAGCGCGCCGCCGAGCTACTGCTAAAAGCCAAAAAACCCATGATCTACAGCGGTGGCGGCGCGGTGCTTGATAACGCGGCGGAAATACTGACGAAATTCACGCGGCGGCTGGGCTACCCGATAACCAACACCTTGATGGGACTGGGTGCGTATCCGGGCAGTGATCCCCAGTTTGTTGGCATGCTCGGTATGCACGGTACCTACGAGGCCAACATGGCGATGCATCATTGTGATGTCTTGCTGGCGGTTGGCGCGCGTTTCGATGACCGTGTGACTGGCGACCTCGAAAAATTCTGTCCTGATGCCCGCATCATTCACATCGACATCGATCCATCATCGATTTCAAAAAACGTGCCCGTGGATGTGCCTATCGTCGGCAGCATTTCGAGCGTCCTGCACGATCTCATGACGATCATCGACAACAGTGATCACGTCACTGTCGATCGTTCAACCGACGCCTGGTGGGAACAGATTGAAACATGGCGCAGTCTTGACTGCCTGCGCTACGACAGCGAAAGCGAGTTAATCAAACCGCAGGCGGTGATCCAGTCACTGCACCGTGAAACCCGAGGCGATGCCTACGTCACTTCCGATGTCGGGCAGCACCAGATGTGGGCGGCGCAGTTCTATACCTTCAATAAGCCCCGCCGCTGGATTAATTCGGGCGGCCTTGGAACGATGGGGTTCGGACTACCGGCGGCCGTTGGCGTGCAAATGGCATTCCCCGAAGCGCAGGTCGCCTGCATCACGGGTGAGGCAAGTTTCGTTATGTGCGTGCAGGAAATGTCGACCTGCCTGCAGTACGGGTTGCCAATCAAAATCATAAGCCTGAATAATCGCTACATGGGCATGGTCAGGCAGTGGCAGGAGTTTTTCTACGATCGCCGATATTCCCACTCTTACATGGATGCCCTGCCGGATTTCGTCAAGCTGGCGGAGAGCTTTGGCCATGTGGGTATAAGGATCGAGAAGCCTGGCGATGTTGACGCCGCCATCTCTGAAGCGTTCGCGTTGAAGGATCGGCTCGTGTTGATGGATTTCATTACCGATCAGCGTGAAAACGTCTACCCAATGATCGCCGCCGGTAAGGGGCAGCACGAAATGCATCTCGCGCCGGACGACCGCGAACTCGCATGAACGAACGACATACGATTTCGCTGTTGATGGAAAACGAGGCCGGCGCTTTGTCGCGGGTCTCAGGTCTGTTCTCGGCGCGCGCCTATAACATCGAGTCCCTGACTGTGGCGCCGACGGAAGACGCAACGGTCTCGCGCATGACTGTGGTGACGAGCGGCTCGCAGGAAATCATCGAACAGATCACCAAGCAACTGAACAAACTCGTTGATGTAATCAAGCTCATTGACCTCAACGATGGGCCGAGCATCGAGCGCGAATTGATGCTCGTGAAATTAAGAACAGCGAATTCTGATCTGCGAGCGGAGTTCAAACGGCTCACTGATATATTCGGCGGCAGCGTCGTTGACATTACGGATGTCAGCTACACCGTTGAACTGAGCGGCCCGAGTGGGCAGCTCGACGAATTCATCGAAGCAGCAGGCGTGCGTCACGTCATGGAAATTGCGCGCTCGGGTGTGCTTGGCCTGCTGAAAGGGAGTAAGGCACTCAAGGCCTGACATTCTTGCTCCATGCGATTAACCAAACGTAAACGTAACGACAGGTATTACGACCATGGATTTAAACATCTACTACGATAAAGATGCCGATCTCTCGCTGATTCAGTCGCGCAAAGTTGCGATCATTGGCTACGGTTCCCAGGGCCACGCCCACGCTAACAATCTCAAAGATTCGGGCGTGGAAGTCGTCGTCGGTTTGCGTGAAGGTTCCGGCTCCTGGAGCAAAGCAGAGGGCGCGGGCCTACCTGTCGCTTCCATAGCTGATGCCGCCAAAAGCGCCGATCTAGTCATGATCCTGGCACCTGATGAAATCCAGGCAGACCTTTATGCCGGCGAGATCGAGTCGCACATCAAGCAAGGGGCCGCGCTCGCTTTCGCGCATGGTTTCAATATTCACTTTGGACAAATCGTGCCGCGTCCGGATCTGGACGTCATCATGATTGCGCCCAAGGGTCCGGGGCATC
Organism: uncultured bacterium; assembly: GCA_964012875.1. GTDB lineage: Bacteria > Pseudomonadota > Gammaproteobacteria > CAXGUU01. Next base: position 351 of record CAXGUU010000013.1, on the reverse strand, counting down.
TGGTGCGCTCCACCTATCAGCAGGGCGGTGGCGTGCCAAGCTTGATCGCGATCGAGCAGAATGCTTCGGGCCAGGCCAAAGATATCGCACTCGCATACGCCTCCGCGAATGGCGGCGCACGTGCAGGTGTCATCGAAACCAGCTTTAAAGAAGAGACTGAAACGGATCTGTTCGGTGAGCAGACTGTATTGTGCGGCGGTATTACCGCCCTCATCGAAGCAGGGTTTGAGACCTTAGTCGAAGCCGGGTACGCACCGGAGATGGCCTACTTCGAATGTCTGCACGAAGTAAAGCTCATTGTTGATCTGATCTACGAGGGCGGTATCGCCAACATGCGTTATTCGATTTCGA
>CAXGUU010000012.1:0-23481 GCA_964012875.1 uncultured bacterium | reverse complement strand
GGGACCGCGGCGGCGTGCGCCCAGCGCGTGTCTCCGCTAGTGAAATCGATGGCGACGATGCCACCCGCGGCGCCCTGGGTGTCCATGTTTTCCCACACATCGGAAATGGGTATATAGACACTGGCTTCGTCTGCCGCGATACCCCATTCAATACCGCCCAGTATGCCGCCCGGCGACACTCGTTTTTGCCACAGCAACTGGCCGTTGTCGGGGTTGAGTGCGTGCAGAACGCCCGATTTTTGACCGGCCAGCAATACATCGGTTCCATTCTCCATCGTGCGCAACACTGCTGCGGCACCAAAGTCGAGATCCGGGCCGCATTCGGCAAGGATTTCCGGGTGGACATCCGGATCAACGCAGGCATTGGTGTAGGCATCGTCGGGCGTGGCCTGCCACGACCACGCGATAGCACCACTATCGAGTTCGAGTGCTACGACGGCATCCGAATTCACCGAGGCGGGCCTGGAATAAGCATCGCCCGTGGTGACATAGATCCGGCTGCGTTTCACATCCACTGTAGCCGGATTCCAAATCCCCGCGCCCGACGGGCCGAACAGTGGCGTGCCATGCGGCGACGTTCCGGTAGGTTCAGGGTTTTCAGGAATGACGTAAGTTTTCCAGACTTCGGCGCCCGTCGCGGCGTCAAAAGCGGTTACGCTGCCGCGGAACGTGCAACATGGGTAGTTTCGCGCCGAGGCACTGTTCTCCTCAAACGACGCGGCGGTCACATATAAGCGGCCATCGTGAAAGACCGGCGAAGCCGTTGCCATCGTAGCCGGGTGACTGTCGATGCGGCGTTTCCATCTGAGCGCGCCGCTGTTCGCATTGAGTGCAAACACCCAGCCGGCGCGATCGGTCGCGAAAACGGTTGGCGCGTCCCTGAGTTCAACCACGACCGGCGCGCCACGCACGCCGCCTTCGGTATCGTAACGCCAGTGGGCGCAGCCGGAATCCGCGTCCAGCGAATATATCCGGTGTTCCGGCGAACCAACGAAAACACGTCCACCGACGACAGCAGCTTTTGAGCCGACGGTCGCGGCACCGGCGAAGCCGAATGCCCACTTGAGTTCAAGCTTTTCAAGATCTGACTCGAGCAGACCCGCGTGCTCGGCTGGCTGGACCCCGGTGTTCGCAAGATCAACCCCCCAGCCTGACCAATGTGGCCGGGCCCAGTCATCGGACTTGAGCTCCCGCCGATGTTCACATCGCGCCAGCGACTCCTGGTTGGCACTGCCATCCGTTTCCGCCCATGGCACCGCCGAAATATGTGCTGCCAGGCTGCCGCGCTCGTCGGCGGTCAGCGGCAATGCGAAGAACGACATCACACCGCTGGTCAGCGCTTTGAGGATTCGTTCGGGTGGCAGGTGTGTCATTGCCGAGCGCGGCATTGCCCTCGGTGCGGGCGACTCGCTGTGGCACGCGGCACAAATTTCGTCGAAAGTTTTTTCCGGGGCGAACGACGACTCGGCCTCGACCGATACGGCATATAATGCGGCAAAGGCTACCAGCAAGGGTGCGGATACGTTGGGCATGTTCGATCTCGCGCTTTTGGATGTAACGCGCGCATTGTACTCGCGAATCAAGCGGCCCTAGCCACCGGTACCCGCGTTGCTGCTGCTGTTTAAAAGTCCGGCGCTACCGGACTTATCGATCGCGGACCCACGCCACCATGAATTTAACCGCGGCCGCAACGTCATCCTGAAACAGCTGCAGTTCGCCGCCGCGGGCCGGCATCTTGATAAAACCCGCGCCGGCATGTTGTTGCAGTAGGGTGTGCCAGTTCGGGCTGCGTGATGCCCACGCCGCGGTGTCACCAATCACGGGTGCGCCATCAGCACCGTTGTCGTGGCAGTGGCGACACGCGCCTCAAGAACCACGGCGGTTCCCCAACACCCCATGTCTGCGCCAAAAGAGTGGCCTGCAGATCAGGATGAAGGCGGCGTATATTTGTCACCGTTGACGATGGCGATTTTGCGTACGTTGCCGTGCATCTCAAACGTACCGTTGAAGCCTTTTTTTAACACCAGTGCCTGACCGGGGTAGAACTCTTCGAGATTGCCATCTTCGTCGGTGATCGAAAGCTTGCCGCTCAAAAGGTACATGAATTCGTCGTAGGGATAATCTTCGAGCGTCAGTTTGGCCGGCTCGGCCTGGTAGGCGCCCACAAAAAGCTCACCGTGGCTAAACGGCCAGCGCTGATGTTTCGATTGACCGGACAGCACAATGTCATCCGGGTAGGGGGCGAATTCTTCAAGCCCGAGGCCGGCGAGTTTTTCAGGAGCCAGGCGGATCAGGTTGTTATCGGTTTTCAAGGCGTTCCTCCTTTGGTCTTTTTTCTGCCAGTCGTTTCAGTTTCTGCAGCATTTGCGCGTCCGTCGGAAAGCCGTTCGATCATGGTGTCGATGATGCGGCTGCCACGCTTCTTGGAGTAACCGTCGGGATTCAGCAATGCCGCAATACAGACGCCATCAAGCACGGCAAACACCAGATCGATGATCTCATTCGGCGGTGTGTCGACGAGGATTTCACCCTCGCTGATGGCATCGCGGATACAGGATTTGAGCAGTCGACCATAGGCGTTTCTTTTTTTCCTGTAGTCAGCCGTCAGCAGTGGATCGCTGATATTGCGTATGCCGAAACACATCGATACGAAGGCAACGCTTTCGGGTTGTTTCGGGTCGGGAATGAGCGCGATCAGTGCGTTTCTGAGGCGCATCAGCCCCGAGTCCACCGACTCATTGGATTGCAGGATCTGCTCATGGGCATGTTGGTAGGCGAGGTTGAAGGCGTATCTCAGCACACTGCCTTTATCACGAAAATAATGCGCGAATACGCCGGTGGTAAATCCAACTTCGTCGGCGATGTCCCGCAACCGCAGGCGCTCTATGCCGACGTCGCGCACCGCCGTCCAGGTCGCCCGTGCGATCTCAGCTCGACGCGCATCGTGATCGACTAGCTTTGGCATTACTCAGCGCCCATCGAAATCCTGCTCTTGTGAACGATCTCCAGCGATTGTTATTTTATTATAATAATGATTACATAATAAATGAACAGGCGATATTGACCTCATCTCGTCACTATCGATAAACGCATGCATCTAATCCGGGTGGCCAGGTGAGTCTCGATACAACACCGCTGTGGTGGGAAAGCAGTTTGCCGGTACCGTTAGCCGACGCCGGCTTACCGGAACGCGTGGACGTTGCGGTCATTGGCGGCGGCTTCGCCGGCCTCACCGCCGCACTGGAACTGGCGCGGGCCGGCACGCGCGTGGCATTAATCGAGAAACACTGGCCGGGCTACGGTGCCTGCTCAAGAAATCTGGGCCTGGTCGTAGAGCGGGTCGATGGTACGACAACCGGCAAACTGGATACCGAGTTGCATGGCGTGCCGCGGCACGAGCTCATCGCTGAAGGTCAGCGCGCTTACGATTTCGTGCTGGACCTCATCGAGCGTGAGCAAATCGAATGTGGGTTACGCGAGCGCGGCAAGCTGGTGCTGGCGACCACCAAATCCGCCTACGACACGATGGCGGCTTATCTTGAACGCCACCAGAAGGCATTCGGTCCATACGATGCTTACATGATTCCCGCGACCGAGCTCCAAAAGGAAATTGGTGGCGAAGCCAGCACCCATTATTTCGGCGCCAAGGTGCTTCCCGGGCACCACGATCTGAACCCCGGTCAACTCACCGCCGGCCTCGTTAACGCACTCACGGAGACCGAGGCTACTATCCTGCCAAACACTGAATGCCTGTCGATTGAGCGCTTGCAGGACAACCGGTTTCGACTCACCACCAGCAAAGGTGAGACGCTCGCCGACCAGATCATTGTCTCGACGCAGGGTTACTCGGGCGTGGCTTCGGGCGCTTTACGCCGCCAGATTTTCCCGTTTCTGGCGCACGTCGTGGCGACCGAACCCCTGGGCGCCGATCTGATGGCCGAGTTGCTGCCAACGCTGCGCAGCGCCGTCGATACCCGACAGATGTTTTATAACTTCAGGCCCTGTGATCGTGAAAAGCGCCTGTTGCTCGCCTCCAACTATCTGCGAACATCCAGCGACCGGGTTCAGGCCGGAAGAATTTTGAAGAACTACCAGCGCTTGTTTCCACAATTGAAAGGTATTGAGGCCGAGTATTGCTGGCACGGCAACCTCGCTCTGTCGGCAGACAGCCTGCCCCACATCGGCGCCGACCACGGCATGCACTATTGCGCCACCGGCAGTTTTTCGATGGCGCTTTATCTCGGGTCGAAGATGGCGCAGAAGATTCTCGGCCTCGATGACGCCAAAAGTGTGCTCGATAGTATACCGCTACGGAATTTTCCGCTCTACAACGGCAGACCTGGATTACTCTACATTCTATTGAGAGCGGTTTTCGGCGCACTCGATCTCGCCAGGGTCGCTGCGCCCAAGTAGCGGGACCGAACCGTCCATTTCAACGCCCCGGGAGAACACCTGAAATGTTGCTACCACCTTATGACCCCCGCCTGATTATTGACCCCTTAAGCGATGACGAAATCGGCGGCGTGCCGGGCGCGGTCGATCCCGGAGAGGACGATATCGACCCGGTCGTATTCTCGGTCGTTTACGCCCGACTCGACGGCATCCTGAGCGAAATGACCGAAACGATCCTGACGACCGCGCGCAATCCCATTTTGTATGGTGCCAAGGATTTCACGTGCACCGTTATGAGCCCGCGCGCGGAAGTGCTATCGATGCATGACTGCCTGCCGATTCACGTCGGTACCATGGACCCGGCATTAAGGTTTTTGATTCGCGTGTTTGGCGAAGACATCCGTGAAGGGGATGTGTTCGTAAACAATGCGGCCTACGCCGGTAATGCGCACGTCGGCGACTGGACCATGTTCGCGCCGATTTTTCACAATGGCCTGCTGGTGGCGTGGGCCGCCAACAAGTGTCATTTGATCGATATCGGTGCGCACGTGCCCGGCAGTGCCGACGCCAGTGCAAAAGACGTCTACGAAGAAGCCATGCATTTTCCCGGCGTGCGGGTGTGCCGCGATCACGAGCCGATTGACGATATCGTGCGCTTCCTCGGCTACAACATCCGTTATCCGCAACACTGGTACGGCGATTTTCTCGCCCAGCTGGGGTCCTTGTGGACTGCTGAGAAGCGCATCAAAAGCCTCTGTGATCGTTTTGGCACCGATGTCGTCAAAGGCTGTTTTTCCGAGGCGTTGAATTACGGCGAGCGCCGCATGATCGATGTCATCGGCAAACTGCCGGCCGCTGAAATCGAGGTCGCCATGACCGGCGAAATTTTCGAAGGATTCTTTCCGGACGGCGTGCCGCTCAAGCTTAAGCTCAAGGTGATGCCGGACGAAGGGCGGATCGAGTTCGACTACACCGACATGCCGGATCAAAAGGATTTCGGCTACAACCTGACCTACGCCACGGCGCGCTGCTCGGCCTTGCAGGGCACCCTGCCCGTACTGGATCCGGACATACCCAACAACGACGGCGCCTTGAAGCGCATCAACGTCAAACAGCGCGAAGGCGCTGTCGCCGGCATCCCGCGCTGGCCGGTCGGCACCTCGCTGGCGACGATCGCATTGTGCGACGAGGTCACGAACCTGGTGCTGAAGGCGTGGTCGCAAATTCTGCCCGATAAGGCCATGGCGGGCATGGGCGAATATTGCGCGGCGAACTACATTGGATCAGGTCGGAGCGCGGCAGGTGAAGACTACGCACACGCTTTCTACCTCGCTGCCAGCGGTGGCGGCGCGACGCGTGAGCATGATGGTCTGCCGCACATGTTCGGCGCCTGCATCATGGGCAACATGGGTTACGAGTCGATTGAGCTGGTGGAGCTGGCGCGACCCTTAACGGTTTGGGAAGTCAGCGCAATTGCGGATTCCGGCGGGCCCGGCCACTATCGCGGTGCGGTCGGTGTGCGCCACCGCATACAGCCGCGCGACCATGTCATGAATATTCACTACGGCGGCTCAGGCCATACCTGCCCTGCCTTCGGGTTCGAAGGTGGCTCACCGGGGGCCCTGGCAGATCACTGGGTTGAAGACGCCGCGACCGGCGCCAAGCTTGCGGCGCTAAAAAACGCCGGCACCACTGATATTCAGGCTGCGCAGGCATGGGTCGCTGATACTGGCGGCGGTGGCGGCCACGGCGACCCCGGGACCCGTGATCCCGAAGCGGTCCTGAAAGATGTGAACAATGGCTTCGTCACTGTCGATACTGCGCGAAGCATTTACCGGGTTGCCCTGGTGCCCGCGAACCACGGTTATCAGCTGGACCTTGCGGCGACGGATGCGCTTCGAGGTGAGACATCATGAGTTACCGTATCGGTACCGATATCGGCGGTACATTTACCGATTTGTCGATCGCCCGGGACGACGTGCTGGTCGGTCGCTTCAAATCGCCCAGCACGCCCGGACGACTCTCCGAGGGCGTAATGGACTGCGTGCAACTGGCGGCCGACGCCCTGGTGATTAGCGTCGAACAGCTGCTCGGTGACACCGAGGTATTTGTCCATGGTTCGACCGTTGCTACTAACGCGGTGCTCGAAGGCAAGGTCGCTAAAACCGGCGTGCTGTGCACGCGGGGTACGAAGTACACGCTGTGGCGTGGTGAAGGTCGTCGCAACGACATTTTCGATTTTACAAGGCCACCACGGGAGCCATTGATCGAGCCGGCCTATTGTCTTGAACTCGATGAACGCGTCGATGCGGATGGCAGGATCGTAGCGCCACTTCAAGACGACGAGGTGCTGGCTGCGATCGAATCGCTCAAGCGTGCCGGGTGTGAGGCGGTGGCCGTCGCGTTGTTGTGGTCGATTCGAAACAGCGCGCACGAACGGCGCGTCGGCGAATTACTGAAACAACATTGGCCTGAAGCGACGGTCAGCCTGTCATCGGATGTGCAACCGGTGTTGCGCGAGTACACGCGCACTTCTTGCACGGTGTTGAACGTCATGCTGAAACCCGTGGTGGCCGCTTATCTCAATGATCTCGAAGCCGTGTTGAAGGACAGGCAGCTTGGCGGCGAATTGCTGGTGGTGTCGTCGGATGGTGGCATTCAACCGGTCAGCGAGATTCTTGAGCGCCCGGTTTACATGTTGTTCTCCGGCCCCTCAACGGGCCCGGCCGCGGCGCGCCAGTTTGTGCAGGAGGAAGGTACGCAGGACGCCCTGCTCATCGATATGGGCGGGACCAGTTTCGATGTCAGCACCGTGATCGATGGTCAGATCACGGTCACCCGCGACGGTCGTATCAATGATTATCCGACTGGCATTGCGGCAGTGGAGATTCTGACCCTGGGCGCCGGTGGCGGCAGCCTTGCGCGCGTCGATCGCGGCGGTTTGTTGCAGGTCGGACCGGAGTCGGCCGGGGCTGAGCCCGGGCCCGCATGCTACGGGCGCGGTGGTACGCGTCCCACAGTAACTGACGCCTACGTGGCCCTCGGTTACCTGGCGCCGGAGCAATTTCTTGGTGGTCGCATGAAACTTTCACGCGATGCCGCGGTGACGGCGATTACCGAACATGTAGCCGCACCCCTGGATCTGGATCTTGAAGCTGCGGCGCTCGGCATCCTTCGCGTCGTCAACGAGCGGATGATCAATGGCATTCTTGAAATGACGGTGCGTCGCGGCATTGATCCACGCGGTCTCACGCTCGTAACGGGCGGCGGCGCCACCGGCGTTGCCGCAATTGAACTTGCGCGTGAACTTGGAATTACCCGGATTATTGTCCCGCGGGAAACATCGGTCTTGTGCGCACTCGGCGCGCTCAATGCCGACCTCAAGTGGTCCAACGTCGCCAGTCTGCCGACCACGGTACGCGCCTTCGCCGATGACGAGGTCAACGCCGGTCTCAGCGCATTGCACGCACGCGGCGAGGATTTCCTTGACCGCCTTGGCGTGGATGCCTCGCGCCGGAATTTTGAGTTGTTCGCGTCGGCGCGCTATCCGCTACAGGTGACCGAACTCGATGTCGCCTGTCCTGACACACAGGTCAGTGCAGCGGATCTCAAGGTCATCGCCGATACGTTTCACGACAGCTATCGCGATCGCTACAGCATTGCCGAACCCGACAATGATGTTGAACTTGTGATGTGGCGTCTGGTTGCCGCCGGGCGAGTCGAGCCACCCGGGCGCCCCGGTCCAGCGAGCGGGGCAGGCGCCAGCAGCGCAGGTGAGACGCGCTTTTTTGATCCTGTCACCCACGCCTGGGTAACGGCGACGATGGCTGATCCGGATCAGATGAATCGCGACGAGGTCATTACTGGCCCCGCATTGTTGGTTGCCGTGGATACAACGGTTGTTGTACCGGATGGATACTCGGCACGGATGACGGCGGGTGGTTATGTTGTTATCGAACTGAGTCGGTAAATCTGGCCGTCCATCAAAGCTTGTTGAGACGACAATGCGCGTCGGCAAAGAACAGCGCGCCGAACAGACTTTGCGCCAGCTCGCGCATAAACTCGATCTATAAATCCGGCCAATTGAGATCGACCGTGCACGCGCATGAATGCCGTCAAAGCTCGCGCAGAATATGTGGCGCCGGACGTATGACAAAGCTGATACGCATAAGCAGCCTGTTTATGGTGCGTTACCCTTGTTCAGGTGTGCCAGGGACTTGCCGGTTTGGGTTCAAGTGCCAAAGGTGTTGAGGATAACCGCAAGCAGAACAATCTGTGGCAGTGATACGAGCGGTAGCATCAGCGCAAACCGCCACGAACCCGTCATTTCACGCAGCACCAGCAATTCGGTGTAATCGGTCGACACGCCGCCCATCAGGAAAGCAAAGGCATTACCCGGGGCGTGCGCGCGCCCGAAAAGATCGCCGGCAATGGGGGCCGAGCCCTCCGAACACACTTCAAGCAAGGTTGCGCCCAGCAAGGTCAACGCAAGGCCGCCTATTGTTGGCCCGAACAGTGTTGCAAACGTCGTGGTATCGAACATCGTACGTACGACGGCTGCCAGAACAACGCCGAACAATATCCAGCGCATTACCATGCGTGATTGTCTGAACCCGTTGACCAGAGTCGACCATAACATTGATGGTCGCCAGCTCGTTTGCTGAAGGCCATTTTTTGCTTCGGTCCAAAAATGGAAATCGTGGGGAAGATCGATCGTGTTCGGGTTTTGCGCGAAGCGGCCGCCGCGGACGAGCGCATCAAATATGAGCCCGCTTACAAATGCCACAACCGCAGACAGGACTACAAAAGCCGCAGTCCAGCCGATTCCAACCATGGCGATCAGGATCAGCGTGAGTGAGAATGAATTCCACGGACTGGCAACAAGAAACGCGATTACCTGCCCGGTTGATGCGCCGCGTTCGTAGAGTTTCGCTGCGACCATGAGAATGCCGTGGCTGCACAAGTCGAGTAAAACGCCAGCGAGTGTTGCGCGACCAATGCCGACTGCACCGGGCGGCCCTAATGTCGCAATCACGAACTCGCGCGGCACGCGCGACAGCAGGCCGACCATAAAAACCCCGAGCAGCATGCCCCACCAGATGGTGTTGATGATGTGATGGACGCCCATCGTAAAGTTGCTGACAACAACCACTTCCATGGACAGCGCATCGAGCAGTAGGTGTGCAAGGTAACCGACGACCACCAGTGTCGCGCTGCCGGTAAACAACCAGTCGCGACGTGTGCCGGACGGTTTTGATGTCGCATCGCCCTCGCTTGCCGCGGACTCGGGTGCACAGCAAGCACTCGAAGCGGCAGTGGGTTTGTCTTGAGACGAGTTGTTCACGGCGATAGCGGTCTGTTTTCCGCCGCCGGGCGACAAATCTTATCCATGAGGTCCATTCTCTATGAAAATCGCCGCTAATCTAAGAAGATGTCAGCGATGACCAGATTGGATAAAGAGCTGGCACCAGGCCCTAGCGCGTCGCCCCCCAGCCATCGAAATACGTCCGCTCGGCAGCCGGGATGCGTTTTCCGGGTTTGAAGTCGTCGCCTGTGTAGTAGGCGACCGGGAGCAGGGCGCCCTGTGTAATGTCCTCGGGAATACCCAACAGCTCAGAGATTTCTTTTTCGTATGCCAGATGCAAAGTCGTCCAGGCTGCACCGAGTCCGCGCGAGCGTAACGCAAGCATCAGCGACCAGGTCGCGGGCAGGATTGAGCCATAGCGGCCCGCCTGCATCATCGCGCCCATGGTGTCGACCCGACCTTCCGTGCAGGTAATGATGTGCACCGGGACTTCGGCGAAATGTTCGGACAGGTATGCGGCTGAATCGAAAATACGAGTGGCATACATGTCCTTTCGCGCCGCGAGGTAGGCTTCGAAGCTTTTTTGATAATAAGAGGCAATCGCTGCGCGCTTTTGCGGATCGGTGATCACGATAAAGTGGTATTTGCCCAGATTGCCCCCGTCGGGTGCCTGCGTGGCGAGCTCAATACATTTTTCTACAACGGACATATCCACAGGCCGTTTCAGATCAAGGCGCTTACGAACTGAGCGGGTGGTGGTGAGTAAGTGATCGATTGAACTGAGATCCACGGTGCTGTTCCTTCAAGATAATTTCGTACGTGTGATTACGGGTGCTACCGGACCGGGACTAAGGCCCATTCCGATGATAAGTCAGGCCGTTCGTAAGCGAAATGGTGGAATAATCGGGATCGGGGTAACAACGCTCAGCAACTCATATCAAAGGTAGCTACGTCCCAGGCTAGATGCCGGTTACACCGAGGCTGATTCATGCCATAAAAGGACGGCGGCCAAGCGCGCTATTCGCCCTGAAAAGTGTGTACTCTGATCTAAAACAGCATCGAGGTAGGAATAAACATGGCAATACTGAAGCGACCCGACGGCACCCGTATTTTCTACAAGCTGGTGGGCAAAGATACCGGGCGGCCGCCCCTGGTCCTGATCCATGGCTGGTGTTCAAAGCACGAGCTATGGGATGAGCAGGTTCGACACTTTCGCAGGCACCACAGGATTTTGTTGCTCGATCGACGCGGGCACGGTCGCTCGACGACGTCGGGAAGCGGCCACGATGCGGTTGGTCATGCAGCCGACATCGCCGCTGTAACCAAAGCGGCGGGTCTGAAGGGTGTGGTTGCTATCGGCCATGCGGGCGGGGGCAGTGGCACGCTTGAGTTCGTCCGTGCCAACCCGCGGCTGGTCAAGGCCGGTATCGCCGTCGATACTTTTCTTTATCCGCTGCCGAAGCTGAATGATCCCAAAAGCCCTTTTGGTATGTTGCTCGGCCCGATGTTTGATGCGCTCCGCGGATCGAAAGCCATAAGCGCATTCCGTACCTGGTACACGAGCTACTTCGATGCCAAGTTTGACCGCGCCCGGGTCCGCGAAATCGTTGCAGATGCCGGGCGCGTGACGCCCGAGGTCAAAATTGCCGAACTCCACGGCATGGTCGTCGACACCGCGGCGATTGCCGCAGGCATCAAGCAACCTGTGTTGTGGCTGATGGCCGGGGCACAGGACCAGGCCTACATCGCTTCGAAATTCCGCAATGTTGATTTCGCGCAGGTATACGGCGCCAGCCACTTTCCACAACTCGAGCAGCCGCAGCAGACCAACGCCATCATCGAGGCCTTCCTTGCCCGCTTGTAAGACAGGGAGAAGCGCTGCCGGCTGCCGCGGGCGAAGCCTGACAGCACTTCGGCTCACAGACAAATCATGATCCGGTCATTACGTTAGCCTGAAATGGACGACTGAAATTCAAACGCCATCCACGCGAGTCACTGTCCGAGTTTCCCAATCGGTTGTGGCGGCACCGCTGCCCGGAAAAAGATCAAGACGATGAGTATCGGCGCGAGGCTTTGAACGGCCCATTTCATGACGATACTGACAGCGTGGAATCGAGCGCAACGCAGCTGATCTGTTTGCAATGCGTCCCGAACGTCGGTACGCGGTCAGCCAGCGCGTTTTAAGGCTGTGACGGGGGCAAACCGTGCAATCGATGTCGGCGTGGAATTTCCTGGGACTCGGTGCCTGTGCTATTGCTTATGTCGTCATCTTCCACGTCGACAGCCGCACTACATCACTCGAAGACCTGCACACCGACGGACGTTCCGTCCACGTTTACGGCAGCCGCCGCTGTAGCTACACCACACGCCTGCTGAAAAAGCTCGATGCCAGTGGCGTCCAGCATCAGTATTTCAGTGTCAATCAGGCCGGCGTCAACGAGCGCATGTGGCAGGTTCTAGACCGCGCCGGCTATACGAGTAACTACGTCGACTATCCGGTGGTTGATATCGGTTCAACGGTCAAGGTACGGCCGAACTCGGACGAATTGATTCTTTCGTTGCAACGGCGCGTCGTTGCGGCATCCGGGACCCCGGCGCTGCCTGAGTATTTCTGACCTGGATACGCTCTGAACTGCCGCGTTCTTGATTTATTCCATATTTCGAAGATAATAGAAATATGGAAAATAAAGCTGCAATGGATGTACTGGTGGCCCTGGCCCACGAAACGCGTCTCGATATCTTCCGGATGCTCGTTCGCGCGGGGCGGGACGGCATGGCCGCGGGTGCAGTTGTCGATGCGCTGGATGTTCCGGCATCCACGCTTTCTTTCCACTTCAAGGAGCTGAAGTTTTCAGGCGTCGTGAAGTGCCGCCGAGAGGGTCGTTCGCTGATCTACAGCGCGAACTTCGAAGCCGTGACTTCACTCATTGGTTTTCTGATGGAAAACTGCTGCGGGGGAGAAGGAATCGCCGGTTGCGACCAGTCGAACCCAGTAGGCATTTCGTCGAGCGCCTAGCCAGTCCGCCCTGATATGAGAGCAGCGGCGAACCCTGATAAATCCAATGGAGTTCGAAAAATGCGAATTCAAATTGCCTTAAATGTTAAAGATCTGGATACCGCCATCGACTTCTATTCAAAGCTGTTTGGCGCCAAGGTGAACAAGAGAAAACCCGGCTATGCAAACTTCGCCATAGACAGCCCACCGCTCAAACTCGTGCTGAATGAACGCCCGAACGCGCCGGAGCGCCTCGATCATATGGGTGTTGAGGTGTTCACTGAAGGCGAGGTTGCCGAGGCAGCGGAACGACTACTAGAGGCGGGTATGCTTACCCTCGAACAGGAAGACACGACCTGTTGTTATGCGAACTCGGAAAAAGTCTGGGCCACTGCGCCGGACGGGCTTGACTGGGAGTGGTATCGAGTGAAGTCCGATTCCGACACTTTCGGCGCCGGGCCCGACTTCGATGGCGCTGAACAGACATCCCTCCAACAAAAGGATTCCTGCTGCTGATGGGAATCTTCGAGCGCTATTTAAGTCTTTGGATCGCGCTTGCGATCGGAGGGGGAACGGCGCTGGGCGCCTTTCTGCCGGGAGCATTTGACACCCTCGCCAGCCTTGAGGTGGGTGGCGTCAATCTGCTCGTTGCCGCACTGATCTGGGTCATGATTTATCCAATGATGGTGAACGTCGATTTCACATCACTGCGCCATATTGGTGATCGCCCGAAAGGCCTCGTTATCACCCTGGTCGTGAACTGGCTCGTCAAGCCGCTGACTATGGCCGGACTGGGCATCGTGTTCTTCGAGATTTTCTTTAGCGCCTGGATCGATCCCAGTGATGCGCGCGAGTACATCGCGGGCCTGATTCTCCTTGGCGCAGCGCCGTGTACCGCGATGGTGTTTGTATGGAGTCAGCTGGTGCGCGGCGACGCTACCTACACGCTGGTACAGGTTTCGATTAACGACGTCATCATGATTTTCGCATTCGCGCCGATCGTGGCGATGCTACTCGGCATTGCCGACGTTGTCGTACCGTGGACGACGCTACTGCTTTCAGTACTGCTGTATGTTGTCGTGCCGCTGGCGGTTGGGTTCGCCACACGACGCGCGCTCATGTCTGACGACGGCGACGATACGCTGGTTGCTGCGTTCAGCGCCAAACTCAAGCCCTACACAATCATCGGCCTGCTGGCGACAGTGGTCATCCTGTTTGGATTTCAGGGGCCGCGCATTGTCGGGCAGCCGATTGTAATCCTGCTGATCGCTACACCCTTGCTCATTCAAAGCTATGGAATTTTTTTCATCGCTTATGGTTGGGCATGGGTTTGGCACACACCATTTGCCGTTGCCGCGCCGGCGGCACTCATCGGCACATCGAACTTTTTCGAGCTTGCCGTTGCGGTTGCGATCAGCCTGTTCGGGCTTGAAAGTGGTGCCGCGCTCGCCACTGTTGTTGGCGTTCTCGTTGAAGTCCCGGTCATGCTTTCACTGGTCGCCTTTGCCAATCGCACGCGGCAGAAATTCCCCGATGATTCAGCCGTGCTGCAAGTCCCGGGCACGTGATTAACCCGGCCGGAGTGTCGGTGTAGCCGATGGCGGGCGTCGTCGGCGGCCATCTCGCTGACATCGGCGTATATGATGGAAGCTTTCAGTGGCTGGGCGTAGGCAGCGCTTATCTGGCCTTCGACTGTAATAAGCGCGGATGTCCTGCTCGTGGTCGACACTTGACGGTGAAGCCGCTAAGGCTCTAGCGTGCCTTCAAGCAACCCGGGGAGAAATCACAATGACAACAATCGATGGTGCGGCACTTATGGCGAGGAGCCTTAAGCAACAAGGTGTTGAGTACATCTTCGGCGTTGTCGGCTTCCCCATATTTGAAATAGCCCAGGTGGCGCAAAACGAAGGCATTACCTTTATCGGCATGCGCAATGAGCAGGCGGCGAGTTACGCAGCGCAGGCGGCAGGCTATCTCACGGGGCGCCCGCAGGCCTGTATGGTGGTTTCCGGGCCGGGCGTTATTCATGCTCTGGCGGGCCTCGCCAACGCCCAGCAAAATTGCTGGCCGATGCTGCTAATCGGCGGTGCGTCGCCGACCTACCAGAACGGCATGGGTGCGTTCCAGGAAGAAAAGCAGGTGGCTCTGGCAGATCCTTATTGCAAGTACGCCCACGCGGTCGAGCATGTCGAACGCATTCCGTACTACGTAGAGCAGGCCGTCCGTACGTCGCTCTACGGTCGACCGGGCCCAGTTTATCTTGACATGCCGGACGACATCATCCGCGGCGAAGCGGAGGAGGATCGGGTTGTCAGGGCAGCGACTGTGGGCGATCCACCGCGTTCGCAGGCGCATCCGGACGATGTTGAAGACGCAGTCTCGGCGCTCGAATCAGCCGAGCGGCCGTTAGTCGTGGTTGGTAAAGGCATGGCCTGGTCGCAGGCGGAAGACGAAGTGCGCGCTTTCATCGAGCGCACCCAGTTGCCCTTCCTGGCATCACCCATGGGCAAAGGCATGTTGCCGGACGACGATCCGCTGTCAGTTGGTGCAGCGCGCAGCCATGCGCTCAAGGAAGCCGATGTCGTCTTTCTGATGGGTGCACGCCTGAACTGGATCATGCATTTCGGACTGCCCCCTCGCTTTGCAGAAAACGTTCGCATCATCCAACTCGACATTGCCGCCGAAGCGATCGGGACCAACGTTGCGACCGAAGTCGCCCTAGTTGGCGACGGTAAGGCCGTTACCCAGCAGCTCAACCAGGCACTCGAAAAACGCGACTGGTCCTACCCCGCCGACACCGAGTGGCGCACCGCGCTGAAACAAAAAGCCGCTGACAATCAACATGCTGTCGAGCCGATGATCGACGACGACTCGGCACCGATGAATTACTACCGGGCTTACCGTGACATCGTCGAATGGCTGCCCGAAGAAGCCATCATCGTTGGTGAAGGCGCCCACACCATGGATATCGGTCGCACGCAGATGCCGAACCGCGGACCGCGCCAGCGCCTCGACGCCGGTAGTTATGGCACGATGGGCATTGGTCTGGGATTTCTTGTTGCCGCGGCTGTCACTAACCCGCACAAGCCGGTAGTCGGTGTGCAGGGTGATTCCGCATTCGGTTTTTCAGGCATGGAACTTGAGACAGTGTGCCGCTACGGGCTGCCGATAAAGCTGGTGATATTGAACAACGGTGGTATCGCCGGCGGCATCGAGGCGTTGCCGCAAGACGGCCCCATCCCGCCATCTGTTCTGACACCTGGCGCACACTATGAGCAGATGATGGAAGCGTTCGGCGGTAAAGGCTTTTACGTTGAAGATCCGGCCGACCTTCGCGGTGCGCTTGATGCGGCCATGGCATTCGACGGTCCGGCCCTGGTTAACGTTGTCATTCACCCGAAGGCGGGGCGCAAGCCGCAACAATTCGAGTGGCTGACTACCTAGGGAAGGGTGCCGCTACCGTCAACGTCTCCTGTCACGATTCGGACAGGAACGCGATTCGTTGACGGTTGAACAAGTGCGCATCGGAAACCCCTACGCGGCGCTCAAGGGCCAATGGATCACGGGTCTGATTCATGCTCATGTCAATGCTGCTGTGTCTGCCGATGGTACGGTCCATGTCGTCGACAGTGGCACCGACCCGCTGACAATTTACAAATTCTGCCAGTCACGCGATTTGAACTTCGCAGTGCTGGTTGCCGATGTCACTGAATCGTCTGGACTGAATTGCTTCGGGCGAAACTTTCCCGCCGCGCATGAGGGCGTAGTTGGTATTCCCGGGCGCGAAATCCAAAACGATTCAGTGTCGGATTGCTTCAATGAGAATGGCGCCGAATACCTGCATATTCTGACTCTGGGACATGGCGGTCCGTCGATCGTAGCCCACCCGAACTACTTCGCCGATGTTCCGGGCGTGAATTGGCGTGAGCAATTGTCATCGGTCCGGTTTCCGATTGCCGGTGGGAAGCTGGAGGCATTGGATGTTTGCGGGCTCGAGGTTTTCAATAGCTTCGAAAACCTTGAATCAGGTGGCGGCCGGAAACACGCTTACGCCGACCAATGGTGGGATGCATTGCTGGAGGCGGGCCACTATACCCTGGGTTTCGCCGCCAACGATCTCTTTGCCAGGAACGACCAAGCGCTGCATTCAAACTTGCCGTTGGGATTCATGTGTGTATCAGTCAATGATCCGGACGATGAGCGCGATATCGTGGAGTCTCTCTCTTCAGGCCAGAGCTACGCGTCGACAGGCGTACGGCTGGAAGACGCGCCGCTGAAGGTCCGCCGGCACGGCGAGGGCGTCTCGATAGATGTCGTAGCGACCTCAAGCGTCGACTGGATTGCGAAGGTATTCGCTTCAGGTTCGCAGTCAGTGGATGCCTACGAACGCGACAATTCGGCTGGTTTTTCATTCGAGCACCGGGACCCATGGCGTTTCATTCGAATTGAGTGCCGGGATCCGGTTGACGGTTCGAAAGCTTGGCTGCAACCCCTGCAGAACCTAAGCCACCTGGCGTCAGGTTAGAGGCCAGGTACCCGGTACCGCCCCGGTACCCACGACGAGATGCTTGCGGCCGCCCCCGGTGTTGTTAGGGTCAGGGCGAAGACATCCAGCGTTCGGTCGAAAATGGACGGGCCGCATTGCGGCGCGAAGGTTTGCTATGGTCGCAGCCGGCGTAATTATCCTTCCGCCGCAGTTATCCCTAGAATACGGGTCGACATGCCGGGCATGCGCGGCAGTCTATAAGCGCCACCTGGGTCGCCGCCACTCTTCCGTGGATCGAAAGGCGTGCGCCCGGTGACACAGAATCAATCAAAGGATCACGACCATGGAAGTAGGCCTGCAGTTTATTTTTCAGAATACCCACGAAAATCTGTCCGACGCGGACATGATGCGCAAGGAAACCCAAATCGCTTTTCTTGCCGAAGAAGTGGGCATGGATTTCCTGCTGTTGCCAGAACATCACTTCAATCCGGGTTATTCGATGATGCCGGACAATATGCAGTGGTTGTCTTATATCGCGGGTAAGACCGACCGCATCAAAATAGGAACCGGTGCCATCATCCTGCCGTGGCACGATAACCCCACCCGAATTGCAGAAAAGATCACAATGCTGCAGATCCTGTTGGGTGATCGGTTTTTGCTTGGGTTTGGACGTGGTCTCGCGCGTGAGGAGTACCGGGCCTTTGGTGTCGATATGAACTCGTCGCGTGAAAAGTTCGATCAGGCTGCTGAAATTATTCTCGACATCCTTGACACCGGAGTAGCGGAATACGACACGGAGTTCTTCAAGCAGACGCGGACGCCGATTACGCCTAAACCTGAACATGGTTATCGCGATCGTGGATTCTTTTCTGTTGCCATGACGCCGGATTCCGCCATGGCAGCTGCTGATATCGGTGGCACCATGATGTCGTTCGTGCAGTTACCCTGGGCCGAACACCACGCGGCCGTTGAAGCGTGGCGCGAGAGATTCCGCCAGGTCCATCCGAACAAGGCCCCGGGCGCACCGGTGTTTTCGGACTTCACCTTTTGCCATGAAGATTCGAAGGTCGCGGAAGAAATTGCGAGGAAGTACCTATCCAAGTATTACAAGAGCGTTATCCGTCACTACGATTTTGACGGCACGCACTGGGGCGAGACCAAGGGTTATCAGGCCTATCAGGCGGGCGCCTCAGCGATCCAGGAGATTGGACTGGATAAGGCGTGCGAGGGTTTCGTGCAAAGTCAGGCCTGGGGTACGCCGGATCAAATCGTTGAGACATGGACGAAACGCTACGAGATGACAGGCGACTTGCGGCCGGCCATGGCGGTCTCTTACGCCGGCATGCCTTTCGATCTGGTGCATAACAGCCTGCGCCTCATTGGCGAGAAGGTTGTACCGCGCTTGCATGAACTGCGGGGCGATGTCGAAACCCGAGGTGCGGCCTGAGACAGGCTGGCCCCCGGAGTCAGGGCAGGAGCGGGAAAAGCAGCGGCGGGCGTAAGTTTTAGCCCGCCCCCCACTTTTCCTGCTTCAGCGATCTGCTATAGCGCATACGTTACCCAACGCGGCCGCGCGTGGCACCTTTCCCCTTGCAACTACGAAGGCGTGCCGTTTTCGGCAATCCAGCCCATCATTGGTTGCATATGTGACGCCAGTGGTTCCGTGCCCAGCGTTTCTACATTGTCGAGATAAACTCTGCGATGGCGGATCTTCCACGCGCCGTCCTGACATTCAACGCGGCTGCGATAGTACCCGTTCGCAAAGACGTAGACGCTTTCCGGTCGACTCAACGTACCGCTCAAAGTACAGACGTGTTCAGCGACCGTCTCGCTGTCAAATTCGATGAGGTGGTTGGACATTACGTGGCGGGTACCGGGGAGTAGCCGGATATGGGCTTCGACAAAACGATTCAGTGCGTCGTGCCCGGCGAACTGGACACCAGTCCCATCTTCACCCATCACTTCGAATATGCCGTCCGCCGTGAAGCAATTGACCCACCCCGGGCCATCGTAGCCATCGACAGTGTGCGCGTAGCGCGCGAACAATTCCTCGATGGCGAGCCGTTCCTTAAGTTCGTTGATCAAATCCATGTTGAAAATTTCTCCGTGCGAATGAATTCGGGGGCGTGTTCAATCGAGTTTACCAAGTGCGCGGCCGACCTTATGCCGGTCGATGGCTCGGCCAGGCTTCAATCAGCGACCGAAAATCGGCTGGTGGCGCGCCGTGTAACAACACCTTGTCGGCGCCGGCATTAAATAGTGACCGAATGTAGCGGGCGCCGGTATCCGAATCGCCGACCGCATTGCACTGATCAATCCAGCTTGCCGGATACATATCGCGCATGCGCCGCAGGTCATCCATTTCCCGGGATACACCTTCGTCGCCTAGCGCGCCGACGGGATTGCTCGCTTGTTCACGCACCACGGTCTTGATCGCCAAGGCTGTTGTCCGATCCCAATCGTTCACCGCGACAAGGAGGTCAATCACCGGCCACATGAAATACGTGTTCATGCGCCGGACGATGTAGTTCAGCATCTTTTCTTCGTCGACGTCGCACGCGTTAACAGCGACCGCAGCGACTTCAACCTTATCCGGATCTCTGCCCGCGCGCGCTGCGGCTGTTTTAACAATTCGCACGGAATGCTCAACGGCTGCCGCGTTCAGTTGCGAAAACAACATGACGCCATCGCAGTTCGCACCACCCCATGCCAGTGTCCTGTCGCCTACTGCGCCCATCCAGATCGGCGGCGGTGATTCGAGGTGTACCCCCAGATTCGCGCCTTCGAGTGTCCAGCCGTCATGCGTGGCCGTTACTGTCTCACCGCGCCACAAGCAGCGCATGGCGTCGAGATAGTGTTCGATCAGCGCGAAATTTGAGCGCGGCACACCGAGCATGTCGGCGAAGCGGTCCTGCCCGCGGCCGACGCCCAGGATGAATCGTCCCTGGGTGACCAACGACATTGTCGCGGCGAGCGAAGCTGTGATCAGTGGATTGCGCGCCGGCAGGTTGGCAACGAGGCCGGCGCCAACGCTCATTTTGGGTGCCGCCGCGGCTGCGGCGCCGCACAGTACGCCGATGTCTTTTGATCCCGGGCGCTCGGAGAGCCACACCGTGCCAAGCCCGAGTTGTTCCCCAAGCTTGAAATGGTCAATGGCCGGGCTTGGATCGTGGATGTGTCCGCCGAGGACAAAATACCCCAGCTCTGGATAAGGCTGCATCAGGTTTTCAGGCCCAATCCGCGGGGCCGAGACTTGTTTTTGCGCATTTCGTCGATACTCGTCACTCGTTTAGCCAGGCTAAAACACGCCGGGGGCCTTGAACTACACAAAACAGCCGTCGGCGCTGCCACGCTTATTTTAGAGATCGCTGCTGGAACAACGAATCAATATCAGGCAGTGCATCGGGATCATGATCAAAGCCGATTGCTTTGAACCAGACCCGCGCCTGCCGGGTTTCTTCGCGGGCGTGTTTTATCACGAGGGTGTCACAGGTTTGTTTAAAGGTATCGCTGCCATCGATGCCGGCATCGATAATCAGCGCCTCAATAGCATGCGAGAAGGTGTTGGTATCGACATCGTCGGGCAGTGCCTTCAATCGCGCCGCCGCGGCTGACGTCGCCTCGCCACCGTGACTGGCCGCCAACAGGTCGTCTGCCAGCTGTTTCAGCCCCTTACGTTCAATCTCGCAGATGAGGTGCTCGCGGCCTTCATGTTGCAGGAGAACGTGCAGGTGCCCAATCAGGAGGCCGGCCTGTTCCTGCGCCAGGGAATTGTCACGGTCGATTGCGGGGATGATGATCTCGGTAAGCGCTCTGACCATCGTTTTGATGCGAAGCTCGATGGAAGGGTTCATTGCTTTGGACCTTGTTCGAGGACGTCGATCAGTTCATTGACAAACACGTAGCCTGCCGGCGTCAGCCAGCTCATCAGCGCGTCCTGATGATTGTGTGCTTCATAGGCTGACCTTAAGCCGCTACCGAGGCAAATGACGCTGCATTTGTACAGACACAGTACCTGATAGAAATGCAGTGTCTTCAAGTTGACCGGGCGACCGGTGGCGGCGGTGTAACGCTCAAAAAGCTCGATGTCTGGCAGCAGGCTGGAGGCGAGCAGCGTATCGTTTTCGATATGGCTCCAGGGTCTGAGAGAGATCCAGGCCAGGTCCTCGTGGTAATCACCTACATGGACAAACTCCCAGTCGAGAATCGCGGTGATTTCAGCGCTGTTTTCATCAAACAGATAGTTGCCGGTGCGGTAATCACCATGAACCAGCACGAGTTCCTCTGTTTCCGGGAAGTTTTCCCGCATCCAGCGTTCGGTCAGCCCCAGCACCGGGATCCCCCGGAGCGCGTCGTTATGCCAGACCGTGGTCCACCAGTTGACCTGCCAGCGAGCCGCTTGTGTCGGATCGTCGTCAGGTATTTGAAACGATTTAAGTCCGGGCGAGTGAATGTCGATGGCGTGTATCGACCTGAGGTGATCGATAAATGGAATGACAAGCTTCGCGCGCAAAGCTTCTGAGAGCACTGTGCCGAAACCGGTCACGTTCGAATTGGTATCCGTAGGTTTGGTCACGCCCTCGACGAATTCGGCGATCAATGCCGGTCGTCCGAGCGCCTCGCCTTCCGGGTCGACCCAGTACACTTGCGGGACCGGCGCAACGCCATGCACGACCCGCATGCCCTCCATCTCACGCTGCCGGCTGGTGATCGCGACGCCCTCGATCGGTTCGAGCCGCAAAACGCAGCGTCGCGTGGGCTTGTCGTCGGCGGACAGGTCAAATACGAACTGCTCTTTAGAGGCGCCGCCCGCCAGGCGACGAAGGTTGTTCACCCGGGGGGTTTGCACACCCTTCGCGACCAGAAAAGGTTCGAGGCGCTGGCGCAGTTCATCGGCATGGCACAGGACATAGGGTCCCGCCGCACGGGCCTCGTGGATGCGTTCGAGCGTGGTCGCGATTTCTGGTTCAAGTTCGAGCACAGGTGTGTCCTAAGGGCGTGCATGCAGTCCGGGCTCAAGCTCGGCATATTGTTCGGCGCGAACGAATGCCGGTCGTGCCTGCAAGCGTTCAAGATAAGCAAGGGTCAATGGCGAGTCTCCGGCACTGAGATCCATCAGACCCCAGTTATGAAAGGTATGGAGGCTCCAACCGCACATCGTGTCGGCGACGCTGAATCCACTGGCGAGCAGGTAATCGCTACCACGCGCCCGGAAATGGGCTTCGAAACGTTCGATATTCCCCGCGAGGACGCGCCAGTACGGGTCGATGACCTCCTTTTGCAGGGCCTCGAGGTCTTTACCGGGATCCGTCAGCGCCGGCAACAGCGGTACGCGAAACATGACGCAGGTTTCAGCAAAGCCGATCCACTGCAGCATCTCGATGCGCTCGTTGTCGCGGCCGAGCAAATTTTGCTGTGCCTGAAAGCGCTCTGCCAGCAACTGGCAGATCACACCCGATTCTCCGATTTCCTCGCCATCCATCAGCAGTGCCGGAAGTTTGGTGGCGACTTGCATGCCGTGTTCACGCAGCTGCGGGACGTACGGCACGCCAGGTATGACCATGCACACTTCAAAGTCCTCGACGCCAAGCTCCTCAAGTAACCAGATGCAGCGGAAGGTGCGCGCGTGCAGGTGCCCTGGAATGCCCATGTGGAATATTCGCAAGGGTTTCATGCTGCGGGTTCCAGTAACGCTGTTCAGCGCGGACTGGCATCGATGGTCGGCCGACGCATCACGTCGTACCCGGGAAAGCCTGCGTCAAGCTCGCCGAAGCAAGTTTCGTTGTACCGCTTGAAGCCACCACAATAGACCATGAAGACACGAGGTTTGCCCGGGATATTATCACCCGAGTACCAGCTTTTTGTGGTCAGTGCGCCGGGACGGCGCTCGGCATAGCGCCGCGTCTCTTCGCGCCAGCGTGCCTGTGATTCGGGCCGCGGGTGCAGCAACGCCCGTCCATGCTGATCAAGCCATACCATGGTGTCAAAAATAAGGTCGACCTGCTGCTCGGCCAGCGTCGCCATGTTTGAAAGTACGGAAGGCGACATGGCGCTTGACGGCAAAAAGAGATTGGGAAAACCATGAACCATGGTACCGAGGTAATTGGCGGGGCCGTCGGCCCAGGCGTCTTTCATCGACGCGCCGCCAAGACCGGCGATATCCATTGCGAAAACCGGTCCCGAAATGGCATCAAATCCGGTCGCGTAGACGATCACGTCGAGCGGGATCGTGGCCGCGCTGGTTTTAATGCCCTGCGGCACAATTCGCTCAATCGGGGTTTCGGGTAACGCAATCAGATTGAC
>CAXGUU010000011.1:0-24834 GCA_964012875.1 uncultured bacterium | reverse complement strand
CGCCCTCACCCTCGCCCTCGGCGGTGGCGTCGTCGGCGACCTGACAGGGTTTGCAGCGGCGTGCTACCAGAGAGGAATCGCATATGTTCAAGCACCAACGACACTGCTAGCCCAGGTCGACTCATCGGTCGGAGGGAAAACGGCAGTCAATCATCCGTTAGGGAAGAACATGATCGGTGCCTTCTACCAACCGCAAATGGTGATCGCTGATACGTCTGTGTTCGACACGCTGCCGGACCGCGAATTTGCCGCCGGGCTTGCCGAGATCATCAAGTACGGGTTAATTCGCGACAGCGACTTTCTCAGCTGGCTGGAGGAGAACCTCGGCGCCCTGATCCAGCGTGACAACGACGCGCTCCGATTTGCAATCAGGCGTTCTTGTGAAAACAAGGCCGAAGTCGTCACCGCGGATGAGCGAGAATCCGGCAGTCGAGCGCTGCTCAACCTGGGCCATAGCTTCGGCCATGCGATAGAAACAATTCAGGGCTACGGCGAATACCTGCACGGCGAAGCCGTCGCGATCGGCATGGTAATGGCCGCCCGTATGTCAGCGCGCTGTGGCTGGATTTCTGGTGGCGATGTCAATCGGGTGTGCCAAATGCTGCTCGCTGCCGGCCTGCCGACAGTCGCGCCGGCTGGTGTCACGCCTGCTCAATACCTCGAAGTGATGTCACGCGACAAAAAGAACACTGGAGGTGACATACGCCTGGTGTTGTTGAAATCGTTAGGTAACGCGTTTGTGACGAGTGATTACGACGCCAGCCTACTGCATGACACGCTGGTCGAGAGCGGCTGACGTCTGGGAAACCCGGTGCCACACACACTCGGCATTGCAAGCTTCGCCGTCAGCGATACCAACAGCCTCGGGCGCAGGGTCACTGAACCCGAACCAGCCTGGCGAACTGAATTTCAGCGCGATCGCGATCGTATTGTGCATAGCTCTGCATTTCGTCGTCTCGAATACAAAACACAGGTATTCGTCAATCACGAAGGGGACATGTTCCGCACGCGCTTGACGCACTCACTTGAGGTGGCTCAAATTGCACGAACGGTCGCCCGCGCGCTCGGGGTGAACGAAGACCTGACCGAGGCGATTGCACTCGCGCACGACCTCGGACACACGCCGTTTGGCCATGCCGGACAAAGCGCGCTTAACCACTGTATGAAGGACGCCGGTGGATTCGAGCACAACCAACAGTCATTGCGAGTCATAGATTCGCTCGAGCGACGCTACGAGCAATTCGATGGTTTGAATCTACTGTTCGAAACTCGCGAAGGTATCCTTAAATATTGCTCGCAAGCGCAGGCGCTGACCCTCGGCGACGTCGCAGCGAGGTTTATGCAGGGTCGTCAAGCTACCCTTGAAGCGCAGATTGCCAATCTGGCCGACGAGATTGCCTACAACCACCATGACGTCGATGATGGTATCCGCTCCGGAATTTTGAGCCCGGTCTTGTTGCGCGAACACGAAGTGTTTTCGGGATTGGCGGAAACGACAAGGTGGCCGGGTGATCACGTACCGGACCGTCGTGAGATGCACTCGGCTATCCGAGCCGCATTGGGCGAATTTGTCGATGACTTGATTGTAACCACCCAACAGCGAATTGCTGACCGCGGTGTCGATAGCCTGGAAGCCATCCGTGCACAGACTGAGCCCCTCGCTGGCTTCTCCGAGACGGTCGCTAAACGCCATCTGCGCCTTAAACGTTTTCTGCATCGAGAGTTGTA
Organism: uncultured bacterium; assembly: GCA_964012875.1. Lineage (GTDB taxonomy): Bacteria > Pseudomonadota > Gammaproteobacteria > CAXGUU01. Next base: position 23,106 of record CAXGUU010000011.1, on the reverse strand, counting down.
CAACCACGAGATAGTCCACCGCTTCTCCCGTGCGGCCAAAGCGACTGTGACTGATTTGTTCGACTACTACATGAACGATCCAGGGCGCTTACCTGCAGAACACCAGGAAAAAAACGGGGCGTCGGTCGCGCGCCGCGTCGCTGACTATATTGCGGGCATGACCGATCGATTCGCGATCGCAGAGCACCGTCGACTGTCAGGTGAAAACCACTGGCCCGAAAGACGTTCCTGAGTTGAACGAGCACATTTACGAACCCATCTGTACGGGTAACTGCCGCCTATGACGAAAAACTCAGAACTGATAGTTAATGATCGCTTCCGACAGCGGTTTAACTTCGTGGCCGCGAGGGCGCCGGCCGCAGCGCTCTGCTCGACCACATCGCCGGCACCGTATCCGGCACACGAATCATTCGTCTGTCCGGCCGGACCATCGAATCCGGTGTTCAACTGTCAGCCCGGATCGCTGGCGGGCTAGGGCTCACAGCACAATCAGACCTATACATGCCGCGGGAGTTTGAACGGAGTCTGGGCGTTAAAATCAAGACTCATGCTGAACCCGAGCCTGTAATTGAAATGCCAGTGGTTTCGGTGAGCGAACCAGAACCGCCCGCCACGTCTACCTACTCATTGCAGTGGTTGCGTGAACAGGACACGCCAGTGTACGTGGTTCAAATGTTTGGGACCCGTTCTGCCAGCGCCGCGATATCGTTTTTGGGACGCCTGGACGCGCTGGATTCCGTCACCATTGCGGAACTCGAGCATCGTAGAAACCCATGGTTCGTCGTCCTTCAGGGCCTGTTTCCGAACCGCGGAGCCGCCGAAAACTCGATCGCGCGCCTACCAGACTCACTGAGCGCGACCAAACCGCGACCACGACCGATCGCAAATTTACGCTAAATAATTATATTTTTCATACAGTTAAACCTCGATCGGCGTAATGTCACGCGAGCGGGCAGCGGTCCTGAGGTTAATGCCCCGCAGATGACACTGTGAAATTGGCCGGCATATAATCGCCGTCCTTTTGCGCCGCTATCTGGCGCGCCCCAAGAAAAACAACTACGGGACCAGGAGGCACGCCCCGCAATGGATCACGCCGGCATCAGATTTCCACAAACCGAAAATTCGGCGGGTGGACTGTATGACTCCACCTACGAGCATGACTCTTGTGGTGTCGGCTTCGTTGTAGACATGAAGGGGCGCCAATCGCATCGCATCGTCGAGCAGGCACTGACTGTCCTAAAGAACCTGCTGCACCGTGGCGCCTGCGGTTGCGAGGAAAACACCGGCGATGGGGCTGGCATACTGATGCAGATACCTCACCGCTTTCTGAGTGAGGTCTGCGCAGACCTCAACATTGTCCTACCACAACCCGGCCACTACGGCGCCGGTTTGGTTTTCCTGCCGCACGATGAGCATGAGCGAAATGCGTGCATCGGGCAGGTCGAGCGGATCGCAAAAGAAGAAGGCCAAACGATTCTCGGCTGGCGCGAGGTTCCGACCGACGACAGCATGATCGGAAATACCGCCAAAGCGGCCGAACCTGCTTTTCGCCAGGTTTTTATTGCCCGCGGCGAAGCCGTCGACAGTGCCGATGAGTTTGAACGCAAACTTTATGTTATTCGCAAGCGTGTCGAACATGAGGTCTGGAACAGCGAGCTGGCGGAAAAGGCGCTCTTTTACCTCCCCAGCCTGTCGCACCGCACTCTTATCTATAAGGGCATGCTTATCGGCGACCAGCTCGAACCACTGTTCACGGACCTGAGCGATGAACGGGTCGAGTCTGCCCTCGCCTTGGTCCACCAAAGATTTTCGACCAACACGTTTCCATCGTGGCCACTGGCGCAGCCATTCAGATTCATCGCCCACAATGGTGAGATCAACACCCTGCGAGGCAACATTAACTGGATGCGCGCCCGCGAAGCACTATGCGAGTCAGATCTGTTCAGGGACGATCTCGAGAAGCTTTTTCCGATCGTACTTGAAGGCAATTCGGATTCGGCCGGCTTTGACCAGGTTCTGGAATTCCTGCACATGGCCGGGCGACCATTACCACTGGCAGTGCTGATGATGATCCCGGAAGCCTGGGCCGGCCACCAATCGATGGACCCCGCCAGACGGGCATTCTACGAGTACCACAGTTGTCTGATGGAGCCTTGGGATGGCCCCGCGTCCATCGCGTTCACCGACGGCAAGGTCATCGGCGCGGTGCTCGACCGTAACGGGCTCAGGCCGTCGCGCTACTACGTCACTGATGACGAGCTGGTGGTCATGGCTTCCGAAGTCGGGGTGCTCGATATCCCCCCCGAAAACGTTCGCATTAAGGAACGTCTGCATCCAGGGCGCATATTTCTGGTCGATACCGAACAGGGCCGGATTATCGACGACGCGGAACTGAAGCAACAATACATCGACGAATACCCCTACGCTGAGTGGCTAGACGATAACGCCGTCGCTATTGATGATTTACCTGAACCGGCCGAGGTGCACGAGCCGGACCATGAAACGGTTCTGCAACGCCGGCAGGCGTTCGGGTATACGCATGAAGACCTGCGCCTGTTGATAGCACCGATGGCCCAGAACGGTGCAGAGGCGATCGGATCCATGGGCACCGACGCAGCACTGGCAGTGCTGTCTGACCGCCCACGTTTGTTGTACGACTATTTCAAACAGCTGTTTGCACAGGTCACGAATCCCCCGCTTGATGGCATCCGCGAGGAATTGGTGACCCAGGTATCGACACCAATCGGACCGGAGCAAAATCTCATCCGGCCGACAGCCGAGAGCTGCCGGCAAATCAAATTGCATTCGGCAGTTCTCGAAAATCGCGACCTGGAGAAAATCAGAAATGTCGATTGGAAAGGTTTCAGCAGTAAGACTATCAGCACTGTCTACAAGGTTGCCGAGGGCAGTCGTGGGCTCAGGCAACGACTTGAAGACGTGTGCGACGAGGCCGATCGTGCAATCGACGCCGGCGCCAGCTTTCTTATCCTCTCAGACCGTGGCGTAGATACTGAGCATGCGCCCATTCCAGCTGCCCTTGCGACTGCTGGCGTGCATCATCACCTGGTACGCAACGGCCGTCGCACCCGCGTTGGCCTGGTGGTCGAATCCGGCGAACCCCGCGAGGTCCATCATTTTGCGGTACTGATCGGCTATGGCGCAGGTGCAGTCAACCCTTACCTCGCCTTCGAAACACTGAACGACATGCTGAATCAGGGCATGCTCAAATTTGCACCGGACACCCTCGCCTCGGGCGAAAGTGATCACGACTGCGCAGTCCGGCACTACATCAAGGCCGTGAACAAGGGTCTGATCAAAGTGATGTCGAAGATGGGCATCTCTTCGGTCCAATCATACCGCGGCGCACAAATCTTCGAAGCAGTAGGGCTTGAGCAGGCCTTCGTCGACGAATATTTCACCTGGACCGCGACCCGTATCGGCGGTATCGGGCTGGACGTTATTGCCAAAGAAGTGTCGATGCGCCACCACGATGCTTTCCCTGATCGCCCGGTCAAATCTCCGGATCTGAACTGGGGTGGTGAATACCAATGGCGTCGTGACGGCGAGTACCACCTGTTCAACCCGGAAACGGTATTCAAGCTGCAACACGCCACGCGCTCCGGCCAGTACGAGATATTTAAGGAATATACACAGGCAGTAGATGACCAAAGCGCGCACCGGGCGACCTTGCGCGGTTTGTTTAAGTTCGCCGACAAGAACAAGTCTGTTCCTTTAGACGAAGTCGAGTCGGGTGAATCGATCATGAAACGCTTTCATACCGGCGCGATGAGCTACGGATCGATTAGCGCCGAAGCGCACGAAACGCTGGCTATCGCATTAAACCGCCTTGGTGGACGATCAAATACCGGTGAAGGTGGCGAAGACCCGACACGTTTCACACCCGATGCCAACGGCGATTTAAGGCGCAGTGCCATCAAGCAGGTCGCCTCGGGCCGTTTTGGAGTAACCAGTGAATACCTGGTCAATGCCGACGACCTTCAAATCAAGATGGCACAGGGCGCCAAGCCCGGAGAGGGGGGCCAACTACCCGGGCACAAAGTATTCCCGGAAATAGCGCGCGTGCGGCACTCGACCCCGGGCGTCGGCCTGATTTCGCCACCCCCGCATCACGACATCTACTCGATTGAAGACCTGGCGCAGCTTATTTTTGATCTAAAAAACTCGAACCCGCTGGCACGTGTTCACGTAAAACTGGTTGCCGAGGTCGGTGTCGGCACGGTCGCCGCGGGCGTGGCGAAGGCGCATTCAGATGTCGTGTTGATCTCCGGGTACGACGGCGGAACCGGCGCCTCCCCGGTAACTTCGCTCAAGCATGCGGGCGTACCCTGGGAACTCGGTCTGGCGGAAACGCAACAGGTCCTGGTCGAAAACAAACTCAGAGACCGTATCGTTGTCCAGGTCGATGGCCAGATGAAAACAGGACGCGACTGCATCATTGCGGCCATGTTGGGCGCAGAAGAGTACGGGTTCTCGACCGCACCTCTGGTTGTGATGGGCTGCATCATGATGCGTGTATGCCACCTTAATACTTGTCCGGTTGGCGTCGCGACGCAAAATCCGGAACTGCGCAAGAAGTTCGCCGGCAAACCCGAATTCGTTGAAAACTTCTTCCGCTACATCGCTGAGGAAATGCGCGAATACATGGCGGAACTGGGCGTCAGGTCAATCGACGAGCTGATCGGTAGAGTGGACTACCTCGATGTCGCGCCTGCGGTCGACCACTGGAAAGCCCAGGGTCTGGACCTGTCCCGTATTCTCTACCTGCCCGAAATCAGCAGCGATGTTGCCATACGGAAGGTTCGCGAGCAGGACCACGGGCTGGACGAAACGCTCGATCGCACCACGATCGTACCGTTGTGCGAGGCGGCGCTGGAGCGTCGCGAACCGGTCGATGCCATCATTCCGATCAGAAATATCAACCGCACGGTGGGCACCATCCTTGGCTTCGAGATCACCCGCCGCTATGGCGCTGCTGGACTGCCCGAAGACACCATCAAACTGCACTTTAACGGCTCAGCAGGACAAAGCTTTGGTGCCTTCGTTCCGAAGGGCGTGACGATGACGCTCGAAGGTGACGCCAATGACTACATCGGTAAGGGTTTGTCAGGTGGGAAAATCGCCGTTTACCCACCGCGTCACGTCAGCTTCGTTCCCGAACAAAACATCGTTATCGGCAATGTTGCACTTTACGGGGCGACCGATGGCGAAGCGTATTTCAGGGGCATCGCCGGAGAACGCTTTGCCGTCCGCAATTCGGGTGCCAGCGCCGTGGTCGAAGGGGTCGGTGACCATGGCTGCGAGTACATGACCGGAGGTCGCGTTGTGATTATTGGAGCGACTGGCCGCAATTTCGCAGCCGGAATGTCAGGTGGTGTCGCTTATGTCTATGATCCCGATAACGAGTTCCCGGCCCTGTGCAACACTGAAATGGTCGACCTCGAAACGATCGTGGCCGACGACGAGCATGTTAAACAACTGCTCAAGAACCACGTTCGCTTTACGCAGAGCAGCGTTGCCCAGAAGATTCTCGATCGCTGGGAGCTGAATCAAACGAAATTCGTCAAGGTGATGCCAAAAGATTACAAACGTGTCCTTGAAGCAAAGGAATTCGCGCGACGAACCGGCGCCCCGGAAGACCAGGCCGTGATGGAGGCTTCACATGGCTAAGATCACCGGATTTCTCGAAGCGGGTCGCGAAAAACAACCCTACCGCCCCATCGAAGAGCGCCTGCACGACTACCGACAGGTGATGGCGAAATACGCCGCGCCCGACCTCAACAAGCAGGCAGCTCGATGCATGGACTGCGGCATCCCGTTCTGCCATCAGGGCTGCCCGCTGGGCAACCTGATCCCCGACTGGAATGACCTGGTCTACCGAGACCGCTGGGGCGATGCCATCGAACGCCTGCACGCGACCAACAATTTTCCGGAGTTCACCGGCACTTTGTGTCCGGCGCCATGCGAAGGTTCTTGCGTGCTTGGCATTAACGACGATGCCGTCACGATCAAGGGAGTTGAACTTGCGATTATCGATCACGCCTTCGAGAACGGCTGGGTACAGCCGCTAGCTCCTCCCGGTGAAACAGGGAAACGGGTCGCCGTAGTCGGATCAGGCCCTGCTGGCCTCGCAACTGCACAGCAGCTCCGGCGTGCCGGACACGCGGTCACGGTCTACGAGCGTGCAGATCGAATCGGAGGCCTGCTGCGCTATGGCATTCCTGAATTCAAAATGGAGAAACGCGTACTCGATCGGCGCCTGGACCAGATGCGCGCTGAAGGGGTTGAATTTGTCGTCAATGCGAACATCGGTGTCGACGTGTCTGCAAAAGAGCTGCAGAAGAAATTCGATGCCCTCGTGCTGACCGGTGGAGCGACGGTTTCGCGCGACCTTCCCGTACCTGGCAGGGAACTCAACGGCGTACATTTCGCTATGGACTTTTTACCACAGCAAAATCGCATTTGCGAAGGTGACAAGATCGATGACGGTGAGTTCATCAACGCCAAGGATAAACATGTTGTGATCATCGGGGGCGGCGACACCGGCGCTGATTGCATTGGCACCAGCCACCGACAGGGCGCGAAATCAATCACGTCGCTCGAGATTATGCCCAAACCGCCGAATATGAGAGCCGATGACAATCCGTGGCCCGAATGGCCGCGAATTTACCGGATTGCCTCGGCGCACGAAGAAGGCGGAGAGCGCCTTTACGCGGTTTCGACAAAGCAATTTGTCGGCGATGAGGCAGGCCACGTACGCGCGCTTGAGTTGGTCGAAGTTGAGATGAACATCACTGGTGGCCGCCCGAGCTTTGACGAGATTGAAAGCTCGGCGCACGAGATTCCGTGCGATCTCGCGTTATTGGCAATGGGTTTCACCGGACCGGAACGCGATGGCGTAGTTGCTGAACTTGGCGTCGAACTCGATAAGCGCGGTAATGTCATACGCGATCAGCGATGGTCTACTTCAGTTAAAGGGGTCTTTACTGCCGGCGACATGCAACACGGGCAATCCCTAATCGTTTGGGCAATTGCCGAGGGGCGCGCGGCGGCCCACGCAGTTGATCATTACCTGATGGGTCACTCCGACCTTCCCGCACCCTTAAGTTGATCTCGCGGGATACCGTTAGCCGTTGTGCGGCGCGTCATCGAGCGCCGGCATTCAACCGGTAGCAACACAATCGAAGCCATGCGAAACGATCGCTTCCTCCGAGCACTGCGCCGCCAACCCGTCGATCGCACACCGGTCTGGATCATGCGCCAGGCGGGACGCTACCTACCAGAATACCGCGCTACCCGGGAAAGGGCGGGCAGTTTCCTCAACTTGTGCAAAACACCTGAGCTGGCTTGCGAAGTAACCTTGCAGCCGCTTGCCCGGTACGCACTTGACGCCGCCATTGTATTTTCCGACATCCTGACGATTCCTGACGCGATGGGGTTAGGTCTCAACCTCGAAGAGGGCGTTGGACCCCGCTTCGAACACCCGGTCCGTTCGCGCCGGGAAATCGAACAACTCCCGCTACCCGACAGCGAAACTGAGCTTGGCTACGTCATGGATGCCATCCGCCTGATCAAGGGCGAGCTTGACGACCGGCTGCCGCTGATTGGATTTTCGGGCAGCCCATGGACACTTGCCAGTTACATGGTTGAAGGCCGTTCCGGTAGCGATTTCAAACTCGTCAAACAACTCGCGTATGGCGCTCCGGATGATTGCAGATTGCTGCTGAAAAAGCTGAGCGCAGCGATTATCGAATACCTCAAAGCACAGATTGCTGCGGGGGTCGATGCGATCATGTTGTTCGATACCTGGGGCGGCATATTGACAACACCGGAGTACGAAACCTGCTCGCTTGGCCCTATGACCGAAATCATTCGCGGTTTAGGTGATCATGAGGTGCCGATTATCTTGTTCACCAAGGGTGGCGCTTTGTGGCTGGAGAAGATCGCCGCCAGCGGCTGCCAGGGTGTCGGCCTCGACTGGACTATTTCACTCGAGGAGGCCCGACACAGAGTAGGGGATAAAGTCGCGCTGCAGGGGAACCTCGATCCTGCTGTACTGCTCACCGATCGGGAAACGATACAGCGCGAGGTCCGCCGCGTACTGGCTGATTTCGGGAGCGGCAGCGGACACATTTTCAATCTCGGTCACGGTATTACACCGGATGTACCGCCGGAGCACCTAGGCGTACTCATCGATACAATTGGTAATTACCAGCCGTCGCCTGCAGCCAGCCGCGAATAGATGCGACGCGTAGCCACGCTCGTCGCCAAGGGGTTCTGCATGGGTGCGGCCGATATCGTACCCGGGGTTTCCGGGGGCACAATAGCCTTCATTTTGGGCATCTACCGCGATCTGATCGAAGCCATCAGGTCCTTTGACCTGCGCTGGATAATGGGGTGCCTGAAGCTCGACTTCGGCGTCGCTTTTACGCGACCGCATTTCGCCTTTCTAATCCCGCTGTTAGCCGGAATCTTTACCGCCGTGATGTTCTTCACGCGAGTCGTTGAGTTACAGCGACTCATTCATACTCATCCTGAAGAAGTTTATGGCCTGTTTTTTGGCCTCGTCGTAGCCTCGATCGTGATCCTGATGACCCAGCTTGGCCGGCTCCGTGGAGCGGACGCTGCGACGTTGGCCCTCGGGTTCATTGCTGGTTTCGTAGTCGTCACTGCGGTCCCGACCAACACACCCCACGAGTGGTGGTTCATTCTGTGCTGTGGCGCGGTGGCCATCTGCGCCATGGTCGTGCCGGGTATTTCAGGCTCCTTCGTATTACTAATACTGGGTCAATACGCCTATATCCTGGACGCGCTGGGGCATTTTGAATGGCGGGTAATTTTTCCGTTTATCATTGGCGCTGCTCTCGGGCTGATGTTATTCACGCGCTTGGTGTGGTGGATTCTCGGACACTTCGAACGGCATACCCTTTTCGGGATCAATGGCATACTGATCGCGTCACTGTGGGTGATCTGGCCTTTCCAGGAGCGCCACTACGTTGTAGTGCGGGGAAAACAGCGACTGCTTGAATCGAACCCGCAACTACCCGCACTGAATGAAGAACTGTTCGGTCCGATCGGTTTGGCCCTGTTAGGTTTCATCGCGGTCATCGCGCTTGAACGGCTCGCTGGCCGCGTGCGCGGCGCATAAAGCCAAACAATGAGAACGCTGCCGATAGCAGCAACACCGGAAAATCGCCGAAGCGCACATACGGCGTTGCCCCTTCGCGTAGTTCAAAGCCGCCAACAAGCACCGTTTCTGCAAACTGCTCGGCCTTGGCCACGATCTTTCCTTTCGAGTCGATAATTGCCGTCAGCCCGGTGTTCGTGCCTCGCAACAGGTAGCGCCCGGTTTCGAGAGCGCGCATGCGTGCTATCTCCAGATGTTGATGGGGCGCGATGGTATCGCCAAACCAGGCGTCATTCGAAATATTGATCAGAAACCCAGCGGCCGGCAGAGCATCGATAACTTCGTTGCCGAATACATCCTCGTAGCAAATCGAGATCCCGGCCAGGTGACCGGCGACCCTGAGTGAATGTTGGTCGGCACGGCCGTGTGAGAAGTCTGACATCGGAATACTGAGCGCGGCCGCCAGCCCTTCGTACAGAAATTTCAGGGGAAAATATTCACCAAAAGGAACCAGGTGGCGCTTATCGTATTTCGCACGTTCGCCATCAAGTTTCATAAGACTGTTGTAGTAGCCACCTTCGAAGCGATCCCCGGTTGGCAACCCGATCACAAGATCGGCGTTTTCCGTTGCAGCGCGGGCGCTCAGTTCATAGAGCGCAGTTTCGACGTCCTGTGGAAATGCGGGCACCGCAGTCTCGGGCCATATGATGAGGTCGACTTCCCAATGGGGTTCTGTAAGCGAATCATAAAGCGCAAGCGTCGGGGCCCGCATTTCCGGTCGCCATTTAAGCGCCTGCGGCACAGCACCCTGAACAAGAGCGACTTCTTTGTCCTGCCCTAATGAATGTGTCCAGTGAACATCATCGAGAACGCCGATAGCAATAAATACGATCGTGGCTGTCGCAGCAACAGGGTACCGCTTGCGGCAGCTCGGCCTCAGTATTTCGACCGCAACCGTCGCAACAAACACGACGACCCACGAGCAACCGTAAACACCCAGCACGGGCGCAAGCGCCGCAACCGGTGACTCAATCTGACTGTAGCCCAGTGATAACCACGGGAAGCCTGTGAACAAGGAAGCCCGAATAAGCTCCGTCAGTACCCATAGCGAGGGGATGAGAAAGCAAGCAGCAACGCCGCGGCAACGAATGATACTCAACAACGTCGCATAAACGGCCGGGTACAAGGCCATGCCTGCGACGAGAACGGCCGTGGTAGTGACGGAGAAACTGTAATATGGTGCGCCGAACTGGTGCACGCTGACCTGAATCCACCATACGCCGAACCCGAACATACCGAGGCCGAAGCACCAACCAACCAGGGCCGCTGCTTTCGCCTGCCGCGTGTCCGCCACAACAATTAACAAAGCCAACGCAACGACGGCAAGCGGCCACCATCCGAAAGGGGCAAATGCATAAGGCAGCAATAAGCCCCCGCAGAGTGCGGCGAAACACCGGTTGGCCAATTTGACTCCTGACATGGGCGGCGACGCCCGCTACCGCTATGGGGCGTCCGTATCCGCGGCGCCGGCGTTGCGAATGACCCGCAACAGTCTAATGCGGCGCCGGTCTGAGCGCAGCACCTTGAAGTTAAAACCCGCGTGTTCAAGCTCTTCTCCGCGTCGCGGAAGATGGCCCAGCAGGTGAACAACTAGGCCGCCAACCGTATCCACTTCATCGGACTTGAACGAAATTCCGAAAAACCCGTTGAATTCTTCGAGCGTTGTTCGTGCCTTTACGGTGTAGCGCTCATCGCGATGACGCCGGATATTATCTTCCTCCGCCAAATCGTGTTCATCATCGATCTCGCCGACGATTTGTTCGATGACATCCTCGATTGTCACAAGTCCGGAAATACCGCCGTACTCGTCAACCACGACGGCGAGATGATTGCGGCGTTCGCGAAACTCTCGCAGCAGGACATTCAAACGTTTGCTTTCCGGAACATAAGCAACAGGCCGGATCATGTCTTCGATATCGACCCGGTAATCAGGGTCCAGTGCCAAGGGCAGCAAATCCTTGGCGAGCAGGATGCCGAGCACTTGCTCACGCTTGTCATCCAGCACCGGAAAACGAGAATGTCCGGACTCAATAACCGCTGGAAGGAACTCCGCCGGCTCGGCCTCCTCGGTAATCGAAACGATTTCGGAACGCGGGACCATAATGTCACCGACCTTGATCTCGGAGACGAGCAGTGCACCTTCCATCATGGCAACCGAGTCCGGATCGATGATGTGGCGTGACTCGGCGTCATGAAAGGAATCGATGAGCTGCTGCCGCTCATCGGCGTTGCGCCTGAGCAAGCCCGACAGTCGATGCAACAAACGTTGCACGACGCCGGGCCAGCGAGGTTCGGGTTCGGAATTCATTGCTGTAGTGCGCTTGTGGCAGTACGGACTGCCTTATCGCTCAGAACTGCTCCTTGTACGGATCGGAAATGCCGAGCTTCGATAATACCTCGCGTTCGCGGCCTTCCATAACCTCCGCATGCTCGTCGTCGACGTGATCAAAACCTAGCAAATGGAGAACCCCATGAACAACGAGGTGGAGACAGTGGTGCTCGAAGAGCTTGCCCTGCTCGGCTGCTTCAGTCATCGCACGTGGCGCACAAACAACAAGGTCACCGACGAAGTCGCCCAGTCTGTCCCTGGGTCCGCCGACCGGGAAAGCGAGCACATTGGTCGGCGCGTTAACGGCACGAAAACGTTGGTTCAGATCTGACATTTCGGCTTCGTCAGTCACGCGAAGATTTACTGCCGCGGCATCGCGTAAGCCGTCGGCAGCATACTCAATGGCCAACTGCAGTCGTTCCCGCGTTGGAAAGGTTTCGATGACGGACTGCTCAGCGACACCGAATTGGAGCTCAAGCTCTACCACGGTAGCCAAAACGAATGTAGGGCAGATCTTCCCACAAAAGGTATCAGCGGCCGTCGCGCCCTTGCCGCTGATCGTGCGCGTCGTAGGCGTCCAGGATCCGCGCGACCAGTGTGTGGCGAACAACGTCGCGAGATTTGAAGAAGGTGAAGCTGATCCCATCGACCGGTTCAAGAACGTCGACCACATTTTTCAAACCCGAAGTTTTACCAGCGGGCAAATCAATCTGGGTTATATCTCCGGTAACGACTGCTTTAGACCCGAAACCAATGCGGGTCAGGAACATCTTCATTTGCTCCACGGTGGTATTTTGAGCCTCGTCAAGAATGATAAATGATTCATTCAATGTCCGACCGCGCATAAACGCGAGCGGCGTGACCTCAATGACATTTCTTTCGATCAGTTTGGCGACACGTTCAAAGCCCAGCATTTCGTAAAGGGCATCGTAGAGAGGGCGCAAATAAGGGTCTATCTTTTGCGCCATATCGCCGGGCAGAAACCCCAGGCGTTCGCCCGCCTCAACCGCTGGCCGGACCAGGCACAGGCGCCGCACCGTATCCGATTCAAGCGCCGACACTGCCGCCGCGACGGCAAGATAGGTTTTACCAGTACCCGCCGGCCCGACTCCGAAACAAACGTCGTTCGTGTTGATGGCCTGGAGGTACCGTTTCTGGTTCACACCACGCGCGCGGACTATGGTGCGCCTGGTGCGAATCGCTGTTTCGCCGATTTGATCATCATCGTCGGCATTATTGTTTTTCAACTCAAGATGGACATCGTTGGTTGAAATGGATTTCGATGCTGTGAGCGAATAAAGCTGCCTGATGACGCGCTCAGTAACAATGACTGCATCATCGTCACCGGTCAACTTGAAGCGGGTGCCGCGGTTACCAATTTCAACACCGGTCCTACGCTCGAGAAGGCGGAGGTTTTCATCGAACTGGCCGCAAAGATTGGCCAGGCGCTCGTTGTCTGCGGGCTCGAGCTTGAGTTCGATATCGACGGCGCTCACGTCCGCTCCGGGCTAGCAGCCAGTTCGCCACGCAAGGAATTCGGCAGGGCTTCAGTAATGGTTACGCGAGCGAATCCGCCGATCATCCGCGTGGGACCCGAAAAATTTACCACGCGGTTGTTTTCTGTGCGTCCGCAAAGTTCCTGCGAGTCTTTGCGCGATGTGTCGGTAACCAGGACGTTTTGCACCGTACCGACCATTGCTACGCTATGCGCGGCCGCCATTTCACTGATACGTCGCTGCAAAATCGCGAGTCGATGTCGTTTTTCCATGACATCTACATCGTCCGGCAATGCAGCCGCAGGCGTACCTGGCCTGGCGCTGTAAATGAAACTGAACGAGTGATCGAATCCGATATCTTCGATCAACTGCATCGTCGCATCGAAATCCTTTTGTGTTTCGCCGGGGAAACCGATGATGAAATCAGAGGAGAGTGATATGTCGGGCCTGACTGCGCGCAGCTTGCGAATTATCGCCTTGTACTCCACCGCCATATGCCCACGTTTCATTTGTGCCAGAATTCGATCAGAGCCGCTTTGCACCGGCAGATGCACGTGATTGACGAGTTCCGGAACGTCGGCAAATGTCGAAATCAGACGATCACTGAATTCGACGGGATGGGAAGTCGTAAATCGAATTCGATCGATACCTTCAACAGCCGCGACGTATCGAATCAAAGCCGCGAGGTCGACAATTTTTCCATCTGCACGCTCGCCCCGGTAGGCGTTGACGTTCTGCCCCAGCAAAACGGTTTCCCGAACGCCTTTTAGCGACAGAGCAACCACCTCGGCAATGACGTCCTCGAAAGGTCGGCTGAATTCTTCACCGCGAGTATAGGGCACAACACAAAAGCTGCAGTATTTGCTGCACCCCTCCATAATTGAAACGTAAGCGCTGGCACCGTGGTTCTCGCCGACAGGCAAACCGTCGAATTTTTCGATTTCGGGAAAGCTGACATCGACTACCGGTCCGGCACCGCGCATGACCTCGCTCAACATGGCAGGCAACCGGTGTAGGGTTTGAGGTCCGAAGACCAGATCAACGTAAGGCGCTCTTTTGAATATTTCCTCGCCTTCCTGACTTGCGACGCAGCCCCCCACACCGATAACCAGTTCGGGATTGTTTTCTTTAAGCGGCCGCCAGCGGCCGAGTTCGGAAAAAAGTTTCTCCTGCGCTTTCTCCCTCACCGAACAAGTGTTCATAAGAAGTACGGATGCATCGTCAATCGCGGAAACAGGGGTCAGCGCATGGCTGCGCTCGAGCAAGGCCAGCATTTTCTCGGAGTCGTACTCGTTCATCTGGCAACCAAAGGTTTTGACGTAGACACCTTGAATCATATCGGCACCTGGGTTTCTGATCTGATCATCACGAGAGGTCAACGGGCGCTAGTCCAGATTGATCTTGAGGTTGTCGATCAGGCGCGCCTCCCCCAACCATGCGGCAACCAGAACTACGAGATTTCTGTCACCATCGCCCGCTTCCGACAGGTCGTCCTGACGTCGAATCGAGAAGTATTCCGGGCGCATGCCGCTGGCCTTGAGCGCCGCCTGACCGTCCATTTCTATCTCGCGGCGGCTGATAGCGCCTTGCCTGATCGCATCAGCCGCTTGGTTCATAGCCTTGAATATGGCACCGGCAACATCACGCTCCGCTGCTTTTAAATAACTATTGCGGGAACTCATGGCGACGCCATCGGCTTCTCGAATTATCGGCATCGCAATGATCTTGGTCGGCACCAGCAAATCGGTGACCATGCGGCGAATCACTTGTACCTGCTGGTAATCCTTTTCGCCAAACAGTGCGAAATCAGGCTGCGCGTTGATAAGCAATTTGATAACAACGGTAGCTACCCCGGAAAAGTGTCCCGGTCTGAATTCTCCGCATAGGATATCGGACAAGGCGGGAACGCTGATGCGTGTATCCTCCTCGATGCCGCCCGGATACAGCTCGCTCAGGTTCGGCGCGAAAAGCAGATCCAGGCCCGCTGCTTCAAGTTTCGCGCAATCGTCATCCAAGGTGCTCGGGTAGCGTTGATAGTCCTCGCCCCGCCCGAACTGAATCGGGTTTACAAATATGCTCGCGACCGTTCGATCGGCGAGTTCCCGTGCTCGAGCAAGCAGCGACAAATGACCTTCGTGCAGGTTACCCATCGTTGGCACAAGCGCAATCGTCAAACCATCAGTGCGCCATTGCTTCACACTCGCGCGCAGCGAACTGACATCGTGCTCAACTTTCATGGCTTTTTATTTTGAAGCGGTCTCAAAAACATTAGTGGTAATGCCGGCCTGGACCAGAAAACCCAACGCACGGCGTTGCGGTGTCCGGAAATAGAAACACTATTCAAGGTAGTGGCTCAAGCGTCGAGCGATCCAGCGTCGCCGCGAGTAATTTCAATTTTCGACCATCCGGCAATGCAGTGTCTGGCGCAATGTCTATCAGCGGAATTAATACAAACGCCCGCTCCGTGATGCCTGGGTGAGGCACTTTAAGGTCGGGTTCGTCAATGACGACATCGTCATATAGCAACAAATCCAGATCAATCGTCCGCGGCCCCCAGCGCTCGCCCTCGCGAATGCGTCCCAGTGATAGCTCCAGGGCCTGCATTTCTCTCAGTAACTCATCCGGCGAGAGTGAGGTCTCCATACGAACGACTGCGTTGACGTAGTCCGGTTGCGCGGGCGGCCCCATGGGTGGATTGCTGTACAAGCGCGATTCGCTTAGGACCTTCGAAGCGCGTACGCGCCTCAAACCATCTATCGCCTCCACGATCTGCTGGGCCGGGTCATTAAGATTGCTGCCTAGCCCGATGAACACTCGATGCGAGACGGTCAACTACGATTGCGGCGGGGTCGGCGCCGGCGCCCTCGATTTCCGGGGTTCAGTTCAGACAGCATGGCTTCGCGGCCTTGTTCATCGACACCCTGGTACCGCGTCCACCAATTAACCAATTCTGTCAGTGGCTCACCTGCTTCAGCGCGCAAGGCCAGAAAATCGTAAGCCGCGCGAAAACGTGGATTTTCAGCCATGCGAACGACCCGTTTTGCCTGGAGCCTGGGCAAGCGATATTGCAGGGCCCAGATTTCACGGGTCATCTGCGTGAAACGGCGCGGGATAGCGGTTTGTGCGATTTGTCTGGATATCACAACGTCCGCTGCCTGCTCGACAGCCTCATGATGGCTGACGCCGCTTGCAACCAGGGCTTCCCTTTTTTCATCGAACGCATCCCACAAAAACGCGGCTATCAGAAATCCGGGAGTTACGGATTTCCCTTCCGCGATACGGTCGTCGGTGCTTTGCAGAGCCAATTGGATAAGCCTACTGGGAAAACCGCCATGCTGATGCCTGCGAGACTCGTCAGCCACACCAAACAGCCCCGCAAACAGGTTGTGATGGCAAAGGGCTTCAAATGTCTGCAGTGCGCAGCCACCATGAAACAGTTTCAGTGCCTCGTCGAACAACCGGGCCGGCGAGATTTCGCCCAGTAAATGACCGTAGTCGCGAATTCCGGTTTCTGCGGCAGCGTCGAGCCGAAAGCCAAGCTTGGATGCAAAGCGAATGGCGCGAAGCATCCGCACCGGGTCTTCGCGGAACCGGCGTTCGGCGTCACCGATGAGCTTCATCTCTCCAAGCTTCAAATCGTCAACCCCGCCGACATAGTCGATAACCGAAAAGTCGTGGATATCGTAGTAAAGCGCGTTGACAGTAAAGTCACGGCGCCATACATCGTCATCGATGGTGCCATAAACATTATCGCGAACAATGCGCCCGACATCATTCGTCTCAGCACCGCCGTCGTCGTCAGTACCAGGGGTTGCCCGGAAGGTGGCGACTTCGATGACTTCGCGACCAAAGCGGACGTGGGCCAACCTGAATCGACGACCAATCAGGCGGGAGTTGCGAAATAATTCCCGGACCTGTTCCGGCAGAGCATCGGTCGCAATGTCGAAATCCTTGGGTTCCCGCCCGAGCAACAAGTCCCTCACACCGCCGCCGACCAGACAGGCACGGAAACCTGCGTTGTCGAGCCGGTACAACACTTTCAGCGCTTCGGATGAAATGTTCCGACGCGAGATATTGTGCTCGGCGCGCGAGTAAATGCGCGGTTCACGTTTTAAAGAAGAAATTGGACTTGTGCGGACCATGCGGATCGGGGCGACTTTGTTGCCGTTATCCGTTATCTAAAAGGGGCAAGATTGGGGATGTAAACAACGCGGGAAATCGACGCGATGTTCTTAATGGCTGGGCGTAAGCCTATGATAACATCGCGCGCTGCCCACGGCTCCCTTCGTCTAGTGGCCCAGGACGTCGGCCTCTCACGCCGAAAACAGGGGTTCGATTCCCCTAGGGAGCGCCATATTATCAACCACCGTTCACGGCGCAATGGCGGCCGCCGCCTGAGACAAATCGAGCGTGTCTAGCAACCAAACCGCTTCGGCGGAGGACGTACTAGCGCCGATGTTCAGTGGCGTCGTGCGGACATTTTTACCGGTGTTTGCAACGAAGCTGATCAAACCAGCAATGGCGGATACGACCAGCTTCGGCTGTTCGATATGCACATGATGCCCGGCGCCGCTGGCGATGACATGCGCTCCGCGTGAACTCATTGCCGCAAGCTCAGTTTGCATTTCAAGCCAGCGCGACTCCATCAGCTCATGTTTGGCGCTCGCCTTGGTGTCGGACTTTCCCCGTGTGATAACCACGACCGGCATATCCACCAACGTGGGCTCCTGCTGAACCTGGCGCGCGCTATCACGAAAACTGAGTAGCTCGTTGGCGAGCGTCCGGCGGGTTTTCCAACGTTGTGACCGGGCCCGGATTTGGTGTCGCACATCATCGGGCAGCGCCTCGTGCGGGGCCGGGGGATCGCTGAACTGGACGATGCCGTATCTGGAGCTGGGTGCAGTCAACATCTCCAGCGGAGGTTCCAGAAAGCGCTGTACCTGCTCCGGGTGCGACGCATCAACCAGGACCAGACCCTGCACCCGATACGAGTACCGCCGGGCAAATATCTGCATGTTGTAACCGCCAAACGAATGTCCTGCGAGAATCAGCGGACCATCTATATCGGCGTCGTTCAATTGCACAAACAGCTCGTTGGCGATACGCGAACTTGTTCGTGGCAACGCACCCATGTCGCTGTTTCCGTAACCTGGGCGATCAAAGCTGCAAACCCGCGTCAGCCGACTCAATTCGGTCTTTACCAGTACCCACTCTAGTGATGATCCACCAAGTCCCGAGTCAAGAATGACCGTTGGTATACCCTGGCCGGCACAGTCGATTTGAACGTGTCGCTCGCGCGGGACGATGTGATCAGCCACCGCGGCAGCCGGCCAGGCGAGCAAACAGCAGATCACGCTGGCCCGCAGTACGGCGATCCTCGGCGATTCAAACAGCATCTTTTCTAGAGGCTAAAGGGTGCATTGTGTTACGCATACCTTCGCGGCGACGATCAGTTATCCTTAGCAACGGTCTCAATAACATACCACCGCGGCCAGGTTCTTGACCCGACCTTTGCACCACGCTTCATTCCGGCGCCGGACCGGGGCGCTGCTTTACGACGCCATAGCGGTACTAACCGTACTTTATTTCGCCGGTTTCGTACCGGTGCTGGTGGCCGGAGAAGCCATTCCCCCGGGCAATCCTCTTCTCGGCGCGTACATGAGCGTGGTCGCATTCATGTACTTCGCACTGTGCTGGCGTCGCGGCCGCACGCTCGGCATGCAGGCCTGGGGGATTCAAATCCAGACCACTTCGGGTGCGCGCCCTACGCTTTGGACCTGTGCGCTGCGATACCTCGCCGCGTGGGTTTCATTTGCGTGCCTCGGCCTTGGCTATCTGAGTGCTCTCCTCAACCGCGAGCGTTTGACCTGGCACGACCGCTTCTCGGGCACACGACTTCTGAAGGCAGGCGCGAGTGCGTCCTAGGAACTCGGGTACTAGGACCCCCGCGCATTCAAAACCAGACCGACGGTCAGCAACAACAGGGTTGGTCCGAGCGCGCTGACTGTCGCCGGCACGCTGAATACGACGCCAAGATGGCCGGAAGCCTGGTTAAGAACATGAAACGTCAGCCCAATCAAAGCGCCCAAAAGAATACGACGGCCCGTACTACCTGACCGTGCATTGGCACCGAGCACCAGGGGTATGGCCAAGAAGACCATGACCGCCGTGGCCATAGGATACCCGATCTTGGTCCACAGGGCGTGTTCCCAACGCTGCGCGCTCTGGCCGTTGTCCCGCGCAAATTCGACATATCGAACCAGTGCCAGTGACGAGAGGGATTCCGGCGTAATTGCGATCATGCCGATGATGTCCGGGTCCAGCACCGAATCCCAGCTCGCGCGTTTCATCAGTTCGGAAACCGGGCCGGTCGCTTCAAACCGCGTTTGCGAGATATCACGGAGTTCCCACCGCCCCTCGATATAGTGCGCCGATTGCGCATGAGTGGAGGTTCTTAAGCGATCCGCTTCGTCATATTCGTAAATATTGATGTCGCGGAATTCCTCCCCCGGCAAAATTTCACGAATGTTGATGTAGTTGCTGCCATCGCGAGCCCAAAAACCATTCTCGTTTGCGGAGCCAACGCGGTCGGAGATCGCATGCGAACGAACAGCATTCGCCTTGCGGTCAGCGGGAGGAAAAACCACTTCTCCGACCACTACTGCGAAGACCACAAACACCAGCCCCGTCTTCATGACCGACCAGACCAGCCGAAGCTTGGAAACACCGGCGCAGCGCACGACGGCAATCTCGTTGCGCTCAGACATGGCGCCGAGGCTAAGCAGTGAACCAAGCAATGCGGCGATGGGCAAGAGCTCGTAGGCCAGACTAGGCAGGCTTAACAACACCACGACCGCAGCTAGACCGAGTGTGTAGCGACCGCGACCGATATCCTCAAGCTCCTCGATGAAACCGAAAAAAGAAAAGATCGCTAACAGCACGATTAATACCGTAATCGTCGATCTGATTACATTCTGGCCAACATAACGGTCGAAAATTTTCATCGATAAACGAAATCTGTAGCACCGCAGGCAGGCCGCAGTTGCTTTGCGCCCCTTAGCGCAAAAGCATACACTCCGATGTCTGTCGACGCAGCTGCTGTTGCGCCGTTTTCAACTCTGATATTGCTGTTTTCGTAACGGGGACAAACATGGATTTTTCGATCAAACGCGGCACACCCAATCAACTCAAAACAGCCTGTTTGATCGTCGGCGTTCATACCGGGAAAAACCTTTCCCCGGCTGCTGCGGACCTGGATAAGCGTGCACGCGGCGCAATCAGCAAACTCGTCGCACGAGGCGATATTTCGGGCAAGATCGGTTCGAGCATGCTGCTGCCGGATTTGGCTGGCGTCACCGCAGAGCGCGTGTTGTTAGTCGGCGTCGGCAAATCCTCCGGAATCAGCGCCGGCGACTATCTGAAGCTGGTACGCCAGTGCGGTGATGCACTCAAGAAGCACGGAATCAAGAACGGTATTTCCGCACTCCTCGATTTGCCGACCGAGGGTCGCGATCTCGAGTGGCGGGTGGGCGCGCATACCCGCGCGATAGCACTATCGGCCTATCGCTTCCTTGAGCACAAGTCCAAACCCACAAAGGGAGGACTGACGCGACTTGGATATCTTGTAAGCGACGCAGACCAGGCTGACGCCAGGCGCGCTCTTATTGCCGCGCGCGCCCAGGCAAACGGCATTAAATTGACGCGCGACCTCGCCAATCGCCCCGGTAACGTCTGCACGCCGAGCCACCTCGCCGAAGCCGGGATGACGCTGGCAGACAAATTTCCGTCGCTCACAACGACGGTCATCGAAGAAGCGGAAATGGAATCGATGGGCATGGGCGCGCTGCTGTCGGTATCGCGCGGCTCAAGAGAACCAGCCAAGCTGATCACTATTGAATACCAAGGGGGCGCGGCGGATGCTGACCCGGTCGTACTCGTCGGAAAGGGTGTCACCTTCGATTCCGGCGGCATTTCGATCAAACCAGGGCCAGGTATGGACGAAATGAAATACGACATGTGTGGTGCCGCGACCGTTCTCGGCGTGATGTCGGCGATAGCGGAAATGAAGGCACCAATCAATGTCGTCGGGGTCGTGCCAGCCACGGAAAATTTGCCCGATGGCAATGCCAGCAAGCCGGGCGATATCGTTACCAGCATGTCAGGTCAAACGATCGAAATTCTGAACACAGATGCCGAAGGACGACTCATCCTCTGCGACGCACTGACCTACAGCGCCCGCTTCAAACCCAAAGTCGTGATCGACATTGCAACGCTAACCGGGGCATGCATCGTTGCGCTCGGTTCACACGCCAGCGGTTTGATGAGCAATGACGACGAACTGGCTGACGAACTGCTGGGCGCAGGCGAACGCTGCGGCGACCGCGCCTGGCGACTGCCATTGTGGGATGAATACCAGACGCAAATCGACAGTCCGTTTGCAGACATGGCCAATGTTGGCGGTCGGCCCGCCGGCACGGTCACTGCGGCCTGTTTCCTGTCCCGGTTCACCAAGGATTACCGCTGGGCGCATCTCGATATTGCCGGAACGGCATGGACCTCGGGTAAAAACAAGAGTGCCAGCGGCAGGCCGGTCGGACTGTTGCTTGAATACCTTCGTGCACGGGCAGGCTAAGGCCGGTTGAGCGTTCTTCATCCTCTAACCTCCGGGCACACGTGACCCGCGTCGATTTCTATGTGCTGGAACACGGTGACGGCCATGCGCACGATCGCATGATCTGCCGCGTCGTCGAAAAGGCCTTTCTGCTAGGGCACGCCGTATTCGTTGAATGTGGAGACGAACGACGAGCCCGCAGCATTGATGATCTGCTATGGCGCCTCAGCGATACCAGTTTCATTCCGCACGGCTTTGCCGGAGATGGTGCGCCGGTGACGCTCGGCTACCAGGTCGAGCAGATCGAGCAATGCGACGTTTTGGTCAACCTGAACGCGGCCGTCCCAAAGGCCGTCAGCCAGTTTGAACGGGTCGTGGAATCAGCAGGATATGACACGCAAAGCCGTGCCGTGGCCAGAGAACGTTATCGCTACTACCAGGAGCGCGGCTTCCCGCTCAACACCCACAAGATTCGCCCCTGACGTGAGCGCTGAAGATTCGTCGAACGACAAATCGACCCCACCACGTCTGACGGAGCGGGCCGCCGCCGGCGCCCCGCCGCGACTGAGCGAGCAGGTACGGGGCCTCGCGCGCACTGAACGCGAAGACACCCACGGCCGACGAACTCGGCAATACAATAGACCGCCCGGTTGATGACCGGGTCAGACAAGTGAGCGCCGAAATGGGCATAGATCCCGCGACCCCGGGAAAAGAAGCATCATCGGGGGCAGACGATGTAGCATCCGACGCTCAAGCCAGAGTTACGCCCGCAGAGCCCAAGCCATCTAACTTACCCGCCATGGACAAAACTTACGATCCGAAATCAATCGAGCGATCCCGATACGCAGCATGGGAGGCCGCCGGGCATTTCGAGCCAGATGGCGACGGACCGGCCTATTGCATTGCGCTACCGCCGCCTAACGTTACGGGCAGCCTGCATATGGGTCATGCATTCCAGGATACTTTGATGGACGCGCTCGTGCGCTACCGCCGGATGTGTGGCGACTCAACGCTGTGGCAATGCGGCACAGACCACGCCGGCATCGCGACACAAATTGTGGTCGAGCGTCAGTTGGCTCAGGCAGGAAAATCGCGCCACGAACTAGGTCGCGAGGCATTCGTTGGCGCGGTGTGGAAATGGAAAGAAGAATCCGGCGGCACCATCACGCGTCAGCTGCGCCGCATGGGCGCATCAATGGACTGGTCGCGCGAACGCTTCACTCTGGATGACGATCTCTCCCGCGCTGTGCGCGAGGTTTTCGTGTCGCTTTTTGAAGAAGGCCTCATTTACCGCGGTAAACGCCTCGTTAACTGGGACCCGGTGCTACACACTGCAATCAGCGACCTGGAAGTTGTCTCGGAGGAAGAAAACGGGCACCTCTGGCACCTGCGTTACCCACTCGACGACGGCAGCGGACATGTTGTGGTCGCAACGACCCGACCCGAAACCATGCTCGGCGACACC